>DATNDM010000001.1:0-3968 GCA_035553235.1 Pyrinomonadaceae bacterium
CGGCGTTCGTAAATAAACCCGACGAACAGGAACAATGCGCCCGTCGAAACGCCGTGATTCAACATCTGGTAGAGCGCGCCCTGCATGCCGAGTTCAGTGAATGAGAAGAGTCCGAGCACCACAAATCCCATGTGACTCACCGACGAATACGCCACGAGTCGTTTGAAGTCAGGCTGGACCATCGCCACAAGCGCGCCGTAAATGATTCCAATCACGGCGAGGATGATGATCAGCGGCGCCCACAAACGCGCCTGGTTCGGAAACAGTCCGATGTTAAAGCGCAGCAGGCCATATGTGCCCATCTTCAGCAGCACGCCCGCGAGAATTACCGAACCCGCCGTGGGCGCTTCAGTGTGCGCGTCCGGTAACCACGTATGAACCGGGAAGAGCGGTACCTTGATACAGAAGGCAAGCAGGAAGGCGAAAAAGAGAAGGTACTCGCTCGTGCCCGCCAGCGGGCTCGCCGTCAATGCCTGCAAAAGCGCCTGATAGTCGAATGTGTGATAAGTGAAATAGAGGGTCAGGATGCCGACCAGCATCAACAAACTTCCGACGGCCGTGTAAATGAAAAATTTAACGGCCGCGTAAATGCGACGCTCGCCACCCCAAATTCCGATCAGGAAGAACATCGGAATCAGCGAAGCTTCGAAGAACAGATAGAAGAGCAGCAGATCGAGCGAGACGAAGACGCCGATCATCGCCGATTCGAGAATCAGCAGGAACAGGTAGTACGAGAGTTGTCGCTTGTGGATTGCGGTCCAACTCGACAGCACCGCGATCGGCATCAGCAGCGTCGTCAGTAAAACAAGCCAGAGACTGATGCCATCGACCGCGAGGTGATAGCGCGCCCCAATCGATCCGATCCAGCTTACGTTTTCTTCAAACCGGAACTCAGCGCCACTGGCACCGACGCCGCGCAGCAGCAGCAGCGACAACGCGAAGGTCGCAAGCGTCACGATCAGCGCGATCCAGCGAAAGTGTTCCTCACGCCGGCTCGAGACGAAGTTGTAGCCGACGAGCGCAAGTGCCCCGGCAACCGGCAAGAGAATCAGTATCGTTAATAAGTTCGGCATCGATTATCTGGGAAACCCGAAAGCTGCAAACAGCCCGATCAGAATCAACGCTCCAAGCAGGATGATCGCGGCGTAACCACGAACAAATCCGGCTGACAGGTAACGCCCGAGCCGGCCCAACTCCGTGACGACCTCGCCAATCGTGTGCAGCCCGCCGTCAATCACGCCCATATCGAAAATCTTCCAAAGACCTTCGCGCGACGCGACCTCGATCGGCCGAATCAGAGCGGCATCATAAATTTCGTCAACGTAATACTTGTTCTCCAGCAAGCGTGGCATCTGCAGCAGCGGCCGTCTTTGGAACATGTACCAGCCAATTCCGATTCCCAGCAGCCCGATGAGCACAGACAGTCCCGCGAGCATGCGCTCCGCCGTGACTTCTTCGTGCGAATGCGCGGTTTGCGTATCGGCGGGCGCGGGTTCGGGCGCGGGCGCGTGGGCCTCACCTACCGGTACAGCGCCTACCTCGGAATGCAGTCCGGGCGGCACCGTTGCCACAGCGGGTTCGAGTGTGTGTTCGAGAACATTGACGTTGCGATCCGTGAACGCGGAACTGAGCGCATACGGCACGCCGATGAAACCACCGATCGTCGATAGCACTGCCAGCACGATCAACGGCAACGTCATCAACCACGGCGACTCGTGCGGCTCGACTGGACCATGATCATGATCCGGTTCCGAGTCTGCTGATTCATCCTGCTCGCGAAAACGTTCCGTGCCCCAGAAAGTCATCACCATCATGCGCGTCATGTAGACCGCGGTGAGAAACGCGGTGAGCGCGGCGATGAACCAGAGAAACTTGGCCCAGCCGGTCGAGGGCAAACTGAACGCGGGTGCGCTCCAGGTACGCCAAAGGATCTCGTCTTTCGAGAAGAAGCCCGCGAAGAACGGTACGCCGCTGATGGCGAGCCACCCGGCCGCCATCGTCACAAACGTGATTGGCATGTACTTCTTCAGCCCGCCCATACGCCGCATGTCCTGTTCGTGGTGCATCCCGTTGATCACGGAACCCGAGCCGAGGAAGAGCAGCGCCTTGAAGAACGCGTGCGTGATCACGTGAAAGATCGCGGCGATAAACGCGCCGACACCACACGCGAGGAACATGTAACCGAGCTGTGAAATGGTCGAGTAGGCGAGAACTTTCTTGATGTCGTTCTGTGCGAGACCGATCGTCGCGGCGAAGAGCGCCGTGGCGGCGCCGATGATCGCGACGATGAACATCGCAGTCGGTGCGTGCACGAAGATCTCCGAGCAACGCACGATCATGTAGACGCCGGCCGTGACCATCGTCGCGGCGTGAATCAACGCGGACACGGGCGTCGGACCCGCCATCGCGTCGGGCAACCAGACGTACAAAGGAATCTGTGCGCTTTTGCCGGCAGCACCAATGAAGAGCAGGACCGCGATCGAAGTTGCGCCGCCCGCGATAATCGCGCCCGCGGTAAACGGCTCGACGGGGTGGTTCTTGAAGAACGACAACGCCGTCTGCGCTGCTGGGCCAGTCGCTGGATTTGCGAAGAAGCTGACCGAACCCGTGACGAAGAAAGTCAGCATGATGCCGAGGACGAAGCCCCAGTCGCCGATGCGGTTCGTGATGAACGCTTTCTTCGCCGCGTCGCTTGCTTCCTTGCGATCGAAGTAGTAACCGATCAGCAGGTAAGAGCAGAGGCCCACGCCTTCCCAACCGACAAACATCAGAACAAAGTTGTCGGCGAGCACGAGCGTCAGCATCGAGAACATGAACAGGTTGAGAAACGCGAAGAAGCGATAGAAACCCTCTTCACCGCGCATGTAACCGACGGCAAAGACGTGGATCAGAAAACCGACAAACGTGACGAAGAGCGCGTACGTGCCGCTCAGTCGATCCATCGCGAGCGCGAAGTCAGCACGGAGATTAGCGACGTGCAGCCATGTCCAGATGTGATCGAATACGGGCGTCTCGGACGTCAGCGCGCCGCCCGACTTGAAGGCGAGATAAAACGCCACGAGCGTGGAGATCGCCACCGACCCACACGCGACGATGCCGATAAACCGCTCATCGCGCACACGCCTGCCGACAAACCAATTGATCACCGCCCCCGCGAGCGGAGCGAAGATGATCAAACTAAGAAGATTGTTCTCCATCTCTGAGAAAAGATCCGCGTTTTTAATCCGCCTTAATCCGCGGCCTACAGCTTGAGAATGCTCGCGTCGTCGACATCCAGCGATTCACGATTCCGAAAGATCGCGATAATGATCCCGAGCCCGACCGCAGCTTCAGCCGCCGCGACCGTCATGACGATAAACACAAAGAGCTGCCCAGTCACGTCCTGAAAAAAACTGGCGAACGCCACGAACGTCAAGTTCACCGCATTCAACATCATCTCGATACACATAAACATCGCGATCACGTTGCGCTTGATGATTACGCCCGTCACGCCAATCGTGAACAGGATCGCCGAGAGTGCCAGGTACCAGGAAAGCTGTGGTTCCATCGTCTTATTCTCTGTCTGAATAATCTCGAATACGGGTAACGCCTAAAAGTCGTGCCGCTTCGTCTGTTGTGTCTGCTTCCACTGGTCTCAGGTCGTCAGGCTCGGCGTTTGGATTGACCATCGACATCGGAAAAACGGACGCGCCCGGCACAACCCTCGCGCCCGACGACAGCAGTCCACCACGACGCGCAAGCGTCATCGCCCCCACGATCGCCATCAAGAGCAGTATCGAAGTGATCTCAAACGGCAGAAGGTAGCGCGTGAACAACGATGCGCCGATCGAGTGCGTGAGTCCGACGTCGGATGTGGTCGCACTCTGATTCACTCGGAACGCCTGCACCGTGACGAGTATGAAAGCAACTTCCGCGATCAGCACTGCGGAAAGCCCGATCGCAACCGGCACCAGAAACTTCAACCGCGT
>DATNDM010000002.1:0-5314 GCA_035553235.1 Pyrinomonadaceae bacterium
AGGTCGCAAACCGTTGCATCAAATTCGCGCGACCTTGCGCCGGCAGCCATGCGGACGTCACCGCCACCGTGCGCAAACCCGTTGCCTCCGTCGGATCGCCGAGCGCCACGGCCGGCACTTTTCGCGTCAGGTATTTCTCGATGATGCGAAACTCTTCGCGTTCTTTGGCGCCGGTGAATATCGTTTCGTCCGCGCAGGTATCGAGCGCGAGATGCAATGCGATCGTCAACCCGCGAATCGTGCCGCGAAACTGAAAGAAATCCATCGCGTGCTTGATGAACATGCGCCGCTTCGCTTCGTCCCAACTCGGATCGAGCGCGACGTCGAACCAACTCGCCAGCCAGTCGAGAACTTCTTTCGGCGCGCTACGCACGTCGAACAAAATCTGCGCGGACGCGATCCGGTCTTCGAGCGCCGTGTGCACGCCTTCAAGATTTGCGAGAAAGCGATCGAGAAACGACGCCGATTGATCGTCTTCGCGATACACCGACGGCAGGTAATTCGTGAGATAAGAGAAGCGCGGGTAGTACGCGCGCAATGCGGAGAGCCGCGGCGTGCTGCGTTCGTCGCCGCTCAGGCGCAACCGCAATTGCAGGTAACGCCCGCGCGCACGCTGGAACAACAACTCCCACGTGCCCTCGCCAATCTTTGTTCCTGAACCGCGGCCGTTCCGCTTCGATCGGAGAAATGGAATCTCAGACCCACTCGCGCGCAGGTATGGTGCGGGCTCGAGTTGCCACTGCGTGAACGCAAGACTGTTTTTGTCGTTTGCCGCACGAGTCCAGACTTCGACTTTCGTCTCGGGCGGGATACAGGCGTCGAGCATCAGCCGGTGCCAGACACAATCGGGATCACGACCGTCGAGCGGCTCGGTCAACAACGTCGCTTCCGCTACGTAACGCGGGCGTCGCTGTTGGACCAGCGGGATCCAGTCTTCCGCAAAATCGTAATACGCACCATCGTCTGTACCGACGAGCGCCTTGCCGCCAAACAAACGCATCGGCAAGTAGTCAGGCCGCGGCTTCAACTCGATCCTGCCGTCATGCAGGCACACGCGGAACGGATACGTCTGATTGCCGTCTGCGCCGACGACGTACAGCGAATCCGCCACGTCGCGTCCACGCTCAGTGTGCTCCGGCACAAACGCGATGTCGTAACCGATCAGCGTGAAACTTGGCTGATCTTTTTTTTCGATGTTGCTGAGAATCGCGTCGGTCGAGAGTTCGTCGGGCAGTCGCGAGGCGTATCGATAACGATAAATTCGCGAGAAGCTATTGCCGGGATCATAATCGAGAATCAGGACGGTTTCGTCGGGCAGTGCTTCGATCGCAATGGGATCGATCAGTTCACCCGGTGATTGCAAAAGCGAGAAGCCCGCGGGAAAACTGCGCGCCGTTGTTCGTCGCACGGAACTGCCGTCGACCGGTTGAAAATCGTCAGTCTTTGCCGGTATCAGCAACGTGCCGGGATCGACGCCGATCACATTGAAGTTACGATCAAGCGCCCAGTAACTGCGGTGCTTGCGATCGAGAATCCAGACGCCGCCGCCCGGTCGCGCAGCCATGTCGAACGGTTCGAAATCAACTTCCTTGGGCCAATAAATTTCCTGCGGTTCGCCGCCACTATAAAGATCGAAGATCAGCAGTCCGGCCGGCTCGACGGTGCCGGCAACGAGAAAATGATTCTCAGTCACCGCGAGGCCGCTTAGCTTGATCGGCGGCATGGGCGCTGCTTCGTTAAGAGACTGAAAATCTCCCGATGAAGAGTGCTTCGAACACGCGCACTGTTCCGGCAGACGCCAAAAATCGGTAGTCGTGCGCGAGCCGGTGGACAACACGCGAATCCTCAAACTCGTTTCGTCGATCCAGTACCAATTCCCAAAACGATCGCGCGCCGCGCCGCGCCGGTTCTCGACCGAGGGCGCGCTGCCGTTCGGCGCGAAGTTGAATAACCGCGGATCGAGCGTCAACTCACCGCGTTCATCGTTCCAACTCAACCCGATCGCATGCTGCAAGTCTTCGTCTTTCCACGCCTCGCCGAGCAGGTGTTGCTCCTCTGCGCCCGAATCTTTGGTGATCACACCGAACCACCTGGCCCAGTCGGGCTGGCCAAAGAAGAGATGAAACCTGGTTCCGTTGGCGTCCATTCGCTAACACTCCTCAGGAATCACGGGCACGGGTACCACGGGCGGCGTGGGCGTGTCGGGTGCGGTTTGGCCACGCAGCTGATCGAGGTCCATCGGATCGCCGATGGTGACGCTGATACCCAGCACGCGCGGCAGCTCGAGCCCGCTGATCGAGATTTGATCCGACCGCGGTTTGTCGCCTTCGGCAACCAACACGTCGTTAACGAGCAACACGCCGGGTACGCGCGTGGCGATCGCGAGCAGCTCGCGCGCCGCGACAGACTTCCAAAGCGGCCAACCTTTTTGCGTCGATGCGAACGACGGCATCGTCAGTGAAGTCAGGCTGTCGGCGATCGTGCCGGCGGTCTTCGACAACGGCGCCAGAAAATCGAGTAGCGCTTGTTTCACGGCTTCGCGCACTTCGGCGGTTGCGACACCCGCGATCACGTTGATGCCAACCGATACCCAGATGCCTTTGTAAACTGGTCCACGCAGAAACAACTCGGTCGTGACCAAACGACGTGGACCGAGATAGCGACAGATAGTGTTGAGGAAAACGTCATCCGGAACAGGCGCGTCAGGTTGATCCGGATCGGTACGCGGGATCACCATCAGCGTCACTGCACCCGGCGCATCGCCCGCAGTGTTCGGAGCAATTTCAGGATTGAACGCGGGAATGACGTCGACGCGTCCGATGTCCACGCCCGGTGTCCGCATCGTGATCGTTTCGAAGTCGGCGGCGTTGACCAATCGATCGCGATGTTGCAGATAACGCGCGATCTGTTTTTCGCCTTCGGTAACGGTTTCAGCTTCCGTGCCGCTCCACGTGCGCACGGGATTGCTGACTTTGATTCCAGCGGGCAGCGCCGGGCTCGAATTGATCGAGCCGGCGCCGACATTTCCCGCTGCTCCCACGCCGTAGTCGTAACTCGCGCGCAACTTCGCGCCCGCGGGCGGCCGCTTGCCGCGCAACCCGTCGCCGAATTTGATCTGCCCGGCTTCCGCGTCGATCACGAACACTTCGACCGGCAGGTTCTGCGGCGGCTTCGCACCCGGCGGCAGCCGCGGATCCGTAACCTGCACTTCCGGACCGGCGCTGAGCAGATCATCGATCTCCTGCCACTGTTTGACCTCGCCGGTTGGCGACGCAACCACGAGTCGCACCGAGTTGGGCACTACGGGTTTGCGCGAGAGCGTCGCGACTTGATCGGGCGCGCCGGTGCCGTCGGATAGCACTTCGTTCGTGATGTGTGCGCGCTGTTTGACGGGCACCGTGTTGATGCCCAGCCACAAGATCTTCGTGCGCACTGCCGCCGAAGCCTGCACGCGAATCCACGTGACGACGCGGTCCTGTAACTTGCTGTCTTCGAGCGACGGTGGAAACTCCTGCACGCCCTGCTCGAGCGGATCGAGATTGGTCCAGATTTTCAGTTCGTCTTTGTTCGATGGCAGCGTCAGCTCAACCACGCCCGGCGACTCGAGCACATTGCCGCGTACGGCGGGCACGAGCGGCTTGTATTTTGGTTTGCGATCGTTGTCGAGCAGACCAGTTGGTGCATTCGGAAGCGAATACTGGAGCAGCGCTTCGGCCTCGGCATTTGCCGTGCCGCCGGGCGCGAGTTTTTGTCCAGCTTCGTCGGCCGCGGGCACGACGCCGAGTGAGATTGTTTTGCCGGCGAGTTGCTCACGAACCTCATCGAGGCTCGCGGCCTGATCAGCCGTGCGCTTCAGCAAAGCGATCCACAACGAATTGTCAGTCGTCTGTTCGCCGATCGATATTTCGCTTCCTTCTTTTCCGGCGAGCGGGACCGTGCGGTAAAGCTGAATGTTTGGCGCAACGCCCGGCGTCAGCGTGTATGACGCGTAGAGCTGTTTGTAATAGTCAGTGATGGCCGGATCCTGTGGCGTGTCTTTCTGCTTGTAATAGACGACGGCCTCGACCGGCAGAACGTCAAGGCCCTGATCCGTGCGGAACGGCACCTGCCCGGCGCGGACTTCGATACCGCTGTTGAGCGTGATTGTTTCCAGTGGACCACGATCGTTCGTGAAAGAGACGAGGCCGACCGCAGACGCTGAGGGTTGCAGCGGTACACCGAGCAATTGCAAAAACTTTCGACGGTTGCGTTCGGGAATCTGGTTCGCGCGGTAGAGCAGGTTCTCAGTGAGAAACGCGAACAACTCGATCAGCGTGACGCCCGGATCGCTCTTGTTGAAGTTCGTCCACTCGGGATTATGGACCGGGATGCGGGCCAGCGTCTCCGCAACCAAATCCTGGTAGCGGCGATCATCGATGGAAGGAATCTGCAAAGGCATTTTGCTTAATCCTCGATCAAGTTCCGAGCGTGACGTTGACGTTGACCCGTTCGATGGCCTGCGTCGCGATCAGTTTGTAGGTGATGACGGCGATCGCCGCGGTCGGATCGGCCGGATCCGCATCGACGGCGACTGACAGAACGTTGATGCGCGGTTCCCACAGCGCCAGTTCGTTAACGATCCGATCCTGAATCGAACGGCGTGTCGCGACGGTGTTCGGTTCAAATAGATATTGGCCCAGGCTGCCGCCGAAATCCGGCGTGCGCAGACGCTCGGGTTGTTCGGTCATCAGGATCACGCGAATCGACTCGCGCACGTTGGTCTCACCCTGCGACCACGAAACGCGGCCGTCTGGTCCAACACGTGGCGGAAAGCTGATTCCACGGCCAAAGATTCGTCCTGCATCCATCGTCGCTACCTCAGAAAGTTTTTTTTGCCACAAAGAAGCACAAAATGCTCAAAATAGGTTCTGCTGATTTTTGTGCCTTTTTGTGGCCAAATTCGGAAGCAATCCATCGTCTTAAAACCTCAGTCCTTACTTTTGAATTTCGGCAACGGAAAACAGAAAATGAAAAACGGAATCCAGCGAAAGATGAAGTCGAGCAAAAAGACAATGATCATCAAGAGCAGCAGCGCGCAGATCGTGATGATCGGAATCGACAGCGAGCACATCATCCCGAATTCGAGACCACCCTTTTGACATGGCCCACCGTCGCCTACCGGCAGATCCTTGTGAAACGGCCATGGCAGTACTGACAAAACCAGGTCGCCGAGTGTCATTCCCTTCACGCGATTGATCTGCCCGCAAAGCATGTCCGAGATCATGAAGGCCGTGTTCTTGTCGAACTTGCGCAGACCGGCCGGCGACGTGTCGAT
>DATNDM010000003.1:0-2663 GCA_035553235.1 Pyrinomonadaceae bacterium
GGAAGTCGCTGACATGCAGGCACTCGCCGATAAAGAAGGCGCGAAGATCAAGATCGAGCCGTGGGACTATCGCTACTACATGGAGAAGGTCCGCAAAGCGAAATTCGATCTCGACCAGAATGAAATCAAACCATATCTCCAGCTCGAGAAACTGCGCGAAGGCATCTTCTGGGTCGCCGGCGAGCTTTTCAACTTCAACTTCACGCCCGTCACGAACGTTCCAGTCGCGCACCCCGACATTCGCGTCTGGGAAGTCACTGACAAGACCACGAAGAAGCACATCGGGCTCTGGTATTTCGATCCGTACGCGCGCGCCGGCAAACGCTCGGGCGCGTGGATGAATGCCTACCGCTCGCAGGAACGAGTCAACGGTGAAATCACCACGATCGTTTCAAACAACGCCAACTTCGTGAAAGGCAAACCGGGCGAGCCGGTGCTGATCTCCTGGGACGACGCGACCACGATGTTTCATGAGTTTGGACACGCACTCCACGGACTGAACTCAAACGTCACGTATCCGTCGTTGTCCGGCACTGCCGTACCGCGCGACTACGTCGAGTTTCCATCGCAACTGCTCGAGCATTGGCTCTCGACTCCGGAAGTGCTGCAGCGCTTCGCACTTCATTACCAAACCGGCAAGCCGATCCCGCAGGATCTCGTCGACAAGATCAAGCGCTCGGCGACGTTCAACCAGGGTTTCGCGACCGTCGAATACTTATCGGCAGCTTTGATCGATATGAAGTTGCACCTCGCGGGTGATAAGAAGATCGATCCTGACGCATTCGAGCGTGAGACTCTCGCGCAGTTAGGCATGCCGAAGGAAATCGTCATGCGCCATCGCACGCCCCAGTTTCTGCACGTCTTTTCGAGCGATGGATATTCGGCCGGTTATTACAGCTATCTCTGGTCTGACGTGATTACAGCGGACGCTTTCGGGGCGTTTACGGAAGGCAAAGGTCCGTACGATAAAGCGGTGGCGGAGCGGCTGCGCAAGTATATCTTCTCGGTCGGTAACACCGTCGATCCCGCTGAAGCGTATCGCGCGTTCCGCGGTCGCGATCCTAAGATCGATGCGTTAATGCAGAAGCGCGGCTTCTCTAAGAGCTAGATCACAAAAAGCACAAAAAGGACCACAGAAAGCACAAGGAAAGTCTTCAAACTTTCTTCTTTGTGCCTTTTGTGGTCCTTTTTGTGCTTTTTGTGATCTAGCGTTAGTTGCGGCGGCCGCCCAGCAACCGCAGGATGAAAAAGAACAGGTTGATGAAGTCGAGATAAAGCGAGAGCGCCCCAACAACCGCGTAGGCTCCCACGCGCCCGTCAGGCAGCGCGACAGCCATGTTCTTCAACCGCTGCGCGTCCCAGGCAGTCAGGCCGGTAAACACCAGCACGCCAACCACTGAAATCACGAAGGCGACCACGTCGCTGAACAGGAAGATATTCACGATCGAGGCAATGATCAGCCCAATCAGCCCCATGAACATGAATTGACCGACGCCCGCCAGACTGCGCTTTGTCAGACTGCCATATACAGCCATCGAGCCAAACATCGCAGCCGCAATCATGAACGCCGACATGATCGAAGCGCCCGTGTAGACCATAAAGATGGTCGACGACGTGACGCCCACCATTGCCGAGTAAGCCAGGAACAACACTGCAGCGGTGAGCGGCGCCATTTTCGCCACCCTAACTGACAGAAAAATCACCACCCCGAGCTGCGCAAAAATCATTATCAAAAACAGCCCTCGATTGAGAACCAGTGTCTCTATCAACGTCGGTGAGGATGCGACCGCCACGGCCGTTCCAGCCGTCACCAGCAAACCGAGAAACATC
The DNA here is from genome assembly GCA_035553235.1 of Pyrinomonadaceae bacterium. Taxonomy (GTDB): domain Bacteria; phylum Acidobacteriota; class Blastocatellia; order Pyrinomonadales; family Pyrinomonadaceae; genus PSRF01. Next base: position 1,831 of record DATNDM010000003.1, read on the forward strand.
CAGCCGTAAACTCTGCTCAAAAACGCGGTGACCCGCACGTCGCGAACATCAGCCGAAACATACGAAGATTCATTCCAACTCATTCTTATCTCCTTGCCGGACTATAAGCCGGCGGTTAAGTGGCTTTCAGTATAACAAAAGCCAATGTGCATTAGATGCACGTACAAAAGGTATTGACACCGGGGCTGCGGAAAGGAATTATCGGTGTGGCCTTTTGCCTTTCGCGGCGTAATTTACGGAGGAAAACTTATGTTAACTAGAAGCGTTTTGGTCGTGGTTGCCGTGTTGTTGCTTGCGTGCCCGGCGTACAGCCAGTTTGGGCCCCAGAACCGCCTGACCGACCTGGCGGGTCGCCTGTCGCGTGACGCCAGGGACTTTGCAGACTCCAGCTACAGCAATTTCACAAACAATAACCGCGCCTCCCGCAACGACACCGAAGCCGTCATGCTGGCGCACCAGTTTGCCGGCGCCTCGCAAATTTTCTATCGCATGGTGGTTGACCGCCGCCGGCCTCAGGACCTGCGCGATGCCTTCGACATACTTCAGAGCCTTGCCCGCTCGGTCGAGCGCAACACCTCCCAGCAAAGCAACTGGTACAACATTCAACGATCGCTAAGCGACATCTCGCGCGAGCTCAGTGGCGGCGGCGGTGGCGGTGGTGGCGGACAGTTTCCCGATTCCGGCAATCGCAGCGGTCGTATGACGTGGCGTGGCCGCGTTGACGACGACGTGCGCATCAGGATTCGCGGCGGCTCGGCTGATGTCGAGACAATCGGCGGCACCCCTTATAACGATAGCCAGCCCAACTTCTTTAATTCGTTGCCAAATCGACG
>DATNDM010000004.1:0-2340 GCA_035553235.1 Pyrinomonadaceae bacterium
TGGGCACGTGTGGACCAAGACAAAAATCGATGAATGGCGAACCATCGATGTAATAGACACTGACGAAGTCGCCCGCTTTCTCGTCGATCAGTTCACATTTCAACGGCTCGTCGCGTTCGCCAAAAACGCGCAGCGCTTCGTGCTTCGGAATCTCTTCGCGGCGATAACCGAGGTTCCTGCTCGCGATCTGCTTCATCCGTTTTTCGATGACCGGCAGATCGGCTTCCGTGAGCGGTCGTGGCGTGATCACATCGTAGAAGAAGCCGTAACGCGGATCGTCGAGCAGCGCTGGTCCGATGCCGAGTTTCGTTCCAGGGAAGAGATCAAGCACGGCCGCGGCGAGCAGGTGTGCGGTCGAGTGACGAAGCACCTCGAGGCCGTCACGCGTCTGCGGCACGATCGGTTCGATCTGAACGGAGTCGCCGTTACTGCCGCGCACGGTGTCGAGCGGGGCCGTCAGGTCCACTTCACGACCGCCGATTTTCGCGGCCAAAGCCTGTTTCGCTACCTCGCGATCGAGCTTCTTGAGGGCCTCAGCCACCGTTGCCGAATCGGGCACGGGAACCGGTTCACCGTTTTTCAGTTGTACGTTGATCTCGCTCATTTAAATCACCCCTTACACGCCAAAAGACCTGGATTGCGTGCAACCAGGCGCGTGCGGGACTACAACAAAGACCTGAGTCCCAGGGCCGAAGACGATGCCTACGATTTACGATTCACCTAATTTGTTACTTCAGTCGATCGGATTCGATAGGAGCGCCTTCGCCGCGCGCCCGCTTGGTTGCGGGTCGGCAATCAAAAAGTAAAGAACCGAGTCGTAGTTCGATTCATGCGAAGGTCTTCCGGAGCGTCCTATCAAAAGTTAGAAATTACCAAGTAACGGCGGGGATTCTAGCAAAAGCGACCGTAAAACGGCAAGTTTACTTTAGAATCAGGAATTAGCCACGGATAACACAGATAACACAGATCTGCGTTCTGATCCGTGTTATCCGTGTTATCCGCGGCTGAAAGACTTTATGGCCTATAAGCGTGTGACAGTATCGGTCCTCATTGTCTTCGCACTGCCTTGTTTGATCTTTGGCCAGCGTTCCACGGCGACTCCGCAAACTGATAATGCTGACGAACTTTGGCGCGCACGCGCGCAGACGATCACCGACGACGCGCTCAAGGACGCCTCGAGTCTCAATTCCCTGCGACGTGCTCTGGTTTGGGGCAAGCTTGCTGAACTGTGGTGGCTTCAGGATCAAAGACGCGCGCGAACATGGATCACGAATGCCATTGAAGTCGTCGAACAGGCGCCAAACCGCGAGTCACCCCAGGAACGCCAACAACGGCTCGGAACCGCCAGGCTCCTGTTAGAAACCGCTTCTCGGCTCGATCAAAAGCTCAGTCAACGCCTAATCACTCTCGTCAGCGATGTCGACAAATCGACCTCGAAGGACGATCGCGATGGCAGCGCCACCAGCCTCATGCACGCTGCCATTGCCGTTGCCGAGCGTGATCCGAAACGCGCAGCCGAACTCGGCGCTCAGGCACTTCGGGTTGGTGTTCCGAGTGACATCGACGACTTACTTTTCGCCTTGCGCAGACGAGACCAGAAGCTCGCTGATAACCTGTTCGAGCAGGCGCTGAATGTCGCGCGGCAAACTGAAACACCAACGTTACTGGATTCACTTACCTACGCCGCGTTTCCGAAGGAGAGAGGAGTTGGCTGGCCAATGCCGGTGCCACCCGACAATCTGAAAGCAGAATTACTCGGACTGCACGCTGCGTTTTTGAGCGCGCATGCGAATGAACCGCAGGATGAGATGCGGTTCTGCTGGGCCGTTATCGGCTTCATTACGCCAGTGCTACCGGAGTTTGATCGTCTGCTTCCTCAACAAGCGTTGCTGGTACGGCAAACCGTTCAGAAGTGTCGAGCGTTTATTCCGTATGCCAGCCCCGAAATCGACACTTCCAGCAGCACGCAATCGCCCAATACGATTGATAGTTTATTGAAAGCGTCCGAGGACAGTGAGGTCATTCTGCTTCGCACTCTCTATAAATTCAGAGCCGCAATGCTCGCTAAAAACCAAAACGATTATGAGCGGGCCTTGAAAATACTTGACAGCATGAGTGATGAATCACGCGAGTTGATGCAGGGTTCGTGGGAAGCATATCACTGGGATTGGGCCGCGACTGCTGCTCTCGATCACTTTCAACATGGACGGCTGGTTGAAATGAACCTCCTGTTGAATTCCGGCCCGCCCAAATTAGAATCATTTACGAAAATGACCTTTCTCGAACGCTTGCCCGCGACGAAGCGTTTGGAAGGTGGAACGGGGACCCAACTTCTGGCTG
>DATNDM010000005.1:0-3730 GCA_035553235.1 Pyrinomonadaceae bacterium
ATTTTCACGGGAGTTGTTAGATAGGATTTACAAGATTTTCCAAGATTTACATGTTAGTCCTGAAGAATCTTGTAAATCCTGTCTATCACTGATCTGAATGTTCACGGAAGCAAATAGATCATTAAGCATCCTTGGCGTGCCGCTTGGCTACGGCGCTAGCATGGCCGGCGTAGATATCGGTCCCGCTGCGTTACGTGTCGCAAGGATCACGCAGCGCATCGCGCGGCTCGGTTACTCAGTTCACGATCTTGGCGACATGCGTCTCGACCGACCTCAGACACTTCCTGAAGTCGACGAGAAACTCAAATACGTGCGTGAGATCAGCAACGCGTGCGAACAGTTAGCCGCTGAAGTTGAAGAAATACTTAAAGCCGGTCAACTGCCTTTAGTCCTTGGTGGCGACCACTCGATCGCTATCGGCTCATTCGCTGGCGCAACCGCACACTACCGAAAACAAAACGAGACACTCGGCCTGATCTGGTTCGACGCGCACGCCGACATGAACACGCCCGAAACCACACCTTCAGGCAACATTCACGGCATGCCGCTCGCCGCGCTGCTCGGCTATGGCACACCCGAACTCACAAACGTCGCCGGCTTCGCACCAAAACTCGATCCACGACTGTGCGCGCACGTCGGCGCACGCGACATCGATCCCGGTGAACGAGAACTGATCAAAAAACTCGGGATGCGCTTTTTCACGATGCGCGAGATCGACGAACGCGGTATGAAAGCCGTCATGGACGATGCGATCAAAATCGCTTCGGGCGGCAGCGGTGGTTACACGGTCACGTTCGACGTCGACGTGCTCGATCCCGGTGATGCTCCCGGCTCCGGCACACTCGTTCGCGGCGGCCTGACGTATCGTGAAGCGCACCTGGGCATGGAGAAGATCGCCGAAGCCGGCGGCATGCGCATGCTCGAGATCGTCGAAATCAATACCGCGCTCGACGTGAACAACAAGACTGCTGAGCTGGGTGTCGAGCTGATTCTTTCCGCGTTAGGCAAGACAATTCTGTAAAAGGCTGGTGACCAACAAGAGTGCCCAAAAAGCTTCGCGTCGGAGTGATCTTCGGCGGGCGTTCAGGTGAACACGAAGTTTCGATCAGGTCAGCGCGAGCGATCGTCGAATCAATCGATCGGCAAAAGTTTGACGTGGTTCCGATCGCCATCACGAAAGAAGGGAAGTGGCTTTCCCCGGCGCACTCAGCCCAACTCCTTCCAGCCTCAGTTCACTCGTTGTTATCTTCAAGAACTCACACTGCCACCGCAGACATCGCGCTACTCGGCGATCCGTCACACAAAGGTCTCGTGTCGCTACAAGACGATTCGAAAGAGAAGCTCGACGTCGTCTTCCCGGCTTTGCACGGACCATTCGGAGAAGACGGCACACTTCAAGGATTACTTGAGATGGCGGACGTGCCTTACGTCGGTTGCGGCGTGCTCGCGTCGGCGTGCGGCATGGACAAAGTGACGATGAAGTCGTTGTTTGTGCAGGCGGGCTTGCCGATATGCAAGCACATTTGGTTTCTGCGGTCTCAGTGGCGAACGGATCCAGCTAAAGTGATACGTAAGGTGACGAGTGAGATCGGTCTGGCGTGTTTTGTGAAGCCGGCGAACCTGGGCTCGTCAGTGGGCGTATCGCGCGCCACGGATAAGAAGTCGTTGAGCGAAGCAATCGAGCTGGCAGCTGAGTACGATCGGAAGATCATCGTTGAGGAAGAACTGGTCGCGCGTGAGATCGAGTGTGCGGTGCTCGGGAATGATGAACCGAAAGCGAGTCTGCCGGGTGAGTATGTGGTTTATGACGAGTCCGCGCGGTTTCTCGATTACACGGAAAAGTATTCCAACACAGGGAACGTGAGTTTCGTCGTGCCGGCGCCGTTATCGAAAGGGGTGACGACGAAGATACAGCGGATGGCGATACGTGCTTTCCAGTCGGTGGATGGATCGGGATTGGCGCGTGTTGATTTCTTTCTTAAGCGGGATGGCGGCGAGTTGGTAATTAACGAGTTGAATACGATGCCGGGGCTGACTGAGGTATCGGGTTATCCGAAGATGTGGGAAGCTTCGGGGCTGCCGTTTCCGAGATTACTTGAAGTATTGATTGAACTCGCGTTTGAACGACATCGTGAGAAGGCGTTGACCAAGACTTCCCGTTAATCCGCAGATTACGCAGAATACGCAGATTACACGGACTCTCGATAACAGACTCTCTCTGAAATTCTGCCGAAACTCTCAATAATGACTGTTGATAACGACTCTCTAAAATTCTCTTAATCACAGACTCTCTCGGAGCTTCTGCCGAATCTCTCCTGCGTAATCGTTTCTGCGTAATCTGCGGACCGGCTTTGTTAACGTTTTGGAGCTCGATATCCCTTACGTGTCCGTACACTCAAATCATCTCGCCCAACAAGCTTAACTTCGAGCGTCCGCCACTTCCCATCACGTTTCTGATTAACTGGCCGGTAAGAGAGCGTGTACTGGTGCCCGAGTTCGTCAGCGATGCCCGTAAATGCATCGCGCAAAGCTGGTCCACCCGGCGTCGCGACGAATTTGCCGCCGGTCTTATCCGCGAATCCTTTTAACGACAGGGCACTCTGCCGGCGTCCGCCAACCTCTACACTCGACATATCAACCGCGTAGATACTTGCGCCGACCGCCAGCGCACTCTCAACTGCCTTGTCACTGCTTGCTTTACTATAGGTGTCCATTCCATCTGACAACACGACGATCGCTTTGCGTACCTCCGGACGATCAGCAAGTGTCTTTGACGCTTCAACGATCGCGTCATTGAGCGTCGTCATCCCTTTCGCATGAATTGCGTAAGCTATCGGCGCGAGGTCACGTCCGCCGGAGAACTCCTGCACACGTTCGACTTTCGAATCGAATCGATAGACCGCCGCGACATCTTCATCCCGCAGTCCATCGAGAAACCTGATTGCGGCCGAGCGTGCAAGAGAGAAACGCTCTTCCATGCTGCCCGAACTATCCAACAACACCACCGCGGCGTACGGCGACTCCTGAAGCGAGAAGCTCGCAATCATGTCAGGCTTCACCTCAACGCCATCTTCAAAGACCTTGAAGTCGGAAGCTTTCAACCCTTTTGCATATTGTCCGCCCTTGTCGGTGACGGTGATGTTCAGCACGACGAGATCGGTGTTAGTGCGGATCACGTCGTCGTCCTGAGCAAAGACAACGACAACGTTGACGAATAAGACTACGAGTAGGAGGAGAATTGTCCTGAACATGAGCTATTGCGACGAATGAAAAAAACTTCGAGCCAACTTGATCAGTTCAAGTAAAACGTTAGCGTTACTTATTACGGACGTCGACACAACACGACGCGGCGTCTTCTGCACGTCTTTGGAGAGCGTCTCACTGGCTTCGGCGATTTGCGCGATCGCGGCCGGAAGATCTGTGGGACGAGGAGTAATCGTTACCTCTTCATCTTCGCCGCCTGCTTCGCTGCGCACTTTCTTCGTGAGCTTCTCGAGGCGATCGATCTTTTTGAAGCAGTCGCGATCGGCAGCGGAGTTATTTTTTGCGCTTTCCTTCAGTTGTTTACCAATCTCTCCGATCTCACGAGCGCGATTCAGATTCTCCTCGTGATCTTTTTCGGCAATCTTGATCTCACGCTTCGCGCGCATCTCCTCTTCGAACGTTGTTAAGGGCGCGTCAGGATTCTTGAACGTTCCATCGACAGGGGACGGCGGAGGAGTGGGAGACG
>DATNDM010000006.1:0-7377 GCA_035553235.1 Pyrinomonadaceae bacterium
GAGGATGTACATCGCGTAATACGTCAACCCAACCAGCACCGTAACCAGCGCGCCCCAACGGAAGTACCACAGTGCGCGGCCGAGCAGGTCGGGATTGATTTTCTTCTTCGTGTCCGCATCGATCCCTTTCTGGAACGGCACGTTCACGAGGTTGAAGAAATAGAGGAGGCCGATCCAGGTGATGCCGGCTACGAAGTGGGCCCAGCGCAGAACGATGCGAGCGACAGTCGCGCCATCACCCGGGGCATGGAACACGTCCTGAAACATAGCCAGACTGATGGGGAGATGAGCAGTTGACTCAATTAGCATAAGTCCTCCGTTGTGTTTGGAGCCTGAGATTACGCGCGAAGATTACACCTTGACCAAGCCGCGGCGCAATCACTCGTCAAACGGGCGCGGTCCGGGATCCATGCCGCGCACGCTGGCCTGGTTGATCACGCGCACTTTCAAATCGCTGTTGACGCGAATCTGACATGACAGACGAACATTGGGCGCGAGCTCGGCTTCGACAGCGAGGCGGTTTCGTTCGAGTTCGCCCATTTCACCCGGGTCGCCATCGAGTACCTCGACGCGGCAGGTGGTGCAGCGCGCGTTGCCGCCGCAACGGTGCAGGATGTCGACACCCGCGTCTTCGATGGCAAGAACGAGTTTCTTTCCGGCGGGTGCTTCAGTTTCGATTAGACCATTGGCAGTTTCCGCTTGGACTTTCGGCATTGATAGGTTCACTCCTGGTTCGTGGTTTTCTCTGCGTCACTCTGCGTATCTCTTGCGTTCTCTGCGTCAAAGCCTATTTCAACGCAGAGGTCGCAGAGATACGCAGAGTGACGCAGAGATGACTTTTCAATTTAGGGCACCGCCAAACATAGACAGGATTTACAAGGTTTTTCAAGATCAAATAAAACAGGAGACAGGATTGCTCCCGTCTCCCGTTGAAAAATCAGTGGTGGCAGACTCAGGCGGTGAATGAAGTTCCGCAGCCGCAGCTGCCCGTGGCGTTCGGGTTCTTGAAGGTAAAGCCGGAGCCCATGACGCCGCTCACGTAGTCGATCTCGACACCGTTGAGATACTGCGCGCTGAACATATCGACGAACATGCGCACGCCCTTCTCGTCGAGAATGAAATCGCCTTCGCGCGATTGCTCTTCAATGTTCAGGCTGTACTGAAAACCAGAGCACCCTCCGGGCACAACTCTCACGCGGAGCCCTGAGGTCTCGGGTAGGCCCTCTTCGCCGGCCATGAACTTCCTGATTTCGGTTGCGGCCGATTCGGTGACGTTGAGTGTCACGGTAGGCGCTGTAGTTGCTGACATCGTTACTAATCCTCTCTAATTCGTCGTTCGTCTTCGTTCAGTAAAAAGACAGCCTTATCTTATTGCCCTTTTCCTAAAACGACAAGCTCAGGTTTCATCGCTTCGATCGACACCTGCCGTGCGATTTCTTCAGACACCTTCCGGAACGCCTGCGCCTGCGGCGAATCGGGTTTGCTGACGACCACCGGCACGCCGTTGTCGCCGCCTTCGCGCACGTCGATGCCGAGCGGAACCGCTCCCAGGAACGGCACATGATACCTGGCCGCGAGGGCCTGGCCGCCGCCTTCCCCGAAGATGTTGTAGCGCGTGCCGGTGTCGGGCGCGATGAAGTAGCTCATGTTTTCGACGATGCCGAGCACCGGTATCGCGACAGTCTCGAACATGCGCAGCGCGCGGCGTACGTCTGCAACCGCCACGTTCTGTGGTGTCGTCACTAAAACCGCGCCTTGCACCGGAACGAGCTGTGCGAGCGACAACTGCACGTCGCCTGTTCCGGGGGGCATATCGACGATCAGGTAGTCGAGCTCGCCCCATTTCACGTCTGACAAAAACTGCTTCACGAGGCCGTGCAGGATCGGGCCACGCACGATCATCGGTTTGTCGCCCGGCTGAAGCAGCGCCATCGACATGAACTTCACGCCGAACGCTTCGATCGGCACTAGCTTGTTTACGTCGACCTCCGGACGCGCGTCGCTGGCGCCCAGCATAATCGGGACGTTCGGACCGTAGACGTCGGCGTCCATGAGACCGACGCGCGCGCCGTCGAGCGCGAGTGAAACGGCGAGGTTGACGGCGACGGTCGATTTGCCGACGCCGCCTTTGCCTGATGAAACGGCGATGATGTTGCGGACGCCTTCGATCACGAGTTTCTCACCGAGACCGCGGCCTTTGGGCACTTCGGCGTCCATCGTCACAGCGACCGAAGTCACGCCAGGCAAGCCGCTCACGATCTCCTTTGCGGCATTTTCCATTTCTGCTTTTACGGGGCAGGCAGGCGTGGTCAGCACGATGCGAAACGAAACGTTGCCACCGTCGATTTTGAGGTCGCGGATGAAGCCGAGCGTCACGATATCTTTGTGTAAATCCGGATCTTTGATTTGTCGTAAGCCGTCGAGTATGAGTTGTTCATTTAGTTGAGTCATAAGCGAAAAAGCGTAGCCGATTGGCATTAGCAGTGCAACTCGATTCATGATCTGCGTAATCCGCGGTTAAACTTAAACACGGATTACATGGATGATGGACGGATTAACCGCGAACCATTTCTTTGACCCACGAAACGTCGGCGACGCTGATGAGCCGGCGTTTAGCGGGCGTGCGGCGTCGTTGAGCTGTGGCGCGCATGTGCGGTTTTCGATTCAGGTTGACGAGGAGCATCGGATTTCGCAGGCGCGGTTCAGGGCGGCTGGTTGCGACGTTCTGATTGCGGCGGCGTCGATGTTGACCGAGCAGGTTACAGGAATGACGACTGCGGAAGCAGCTGCGATCCGGGAGTCGACAAACTGTGCCGCCCTCGCCGGCGATGCACTACTCGACGCGATCCGCGAGTATAGTAATGCTGCGCGCGACGACTGGGCCGGCGAGGAGGCTCTCATCTGCACCTGTTTCTTCGTCTCTGAACGCACGATCGAGTGTGAAATTCAAACCGGCGGCCTTACTACCGTTGCCGAAGTCACGCGAGCCTGCAACGCCGGCGGCGGCTGTGGCTCGTGTCACCAACTCATTCAGGAGATTCTTGCTACCCATGATTTACCTTGATAACAACGCCACGACCCGCGTCGCGCCCGAAGTGCTCGACGCAATGCAGCCTTACCTCAGCGAATACTTCGGCAATCCATCATCGGCACACGCACTCGGCCGCGAGATGAAACGAGCGGTAGACCACGCGCGCGAACAGGTCGCGAAGTTGATCGGCGCCGGCGAGACGAGCGAGATTGTTTTCACGTCGTGCGGATCGGAATCAGACAACTGGGCCATTCGCAGCGCACTCGCCACGCAGCCGCAGAAGAAGCACATCATCACGACTCAAGTCGAACATGAAGCAGTGCGAAACGTCTGCCGCTCGCTCGAACAGGAGGGCTACGAAGTCACGTGGCTCGGTGTTGATACGAACGGCGAACTCGATCTCGACGGGCTTCGCTCCGCTGTACGTGCTGACACGGCCCTAGTGTCCATCATGCTTGCCAACAACGAGACGGGCATGTTGTTTCCGATCGAAGAGATCGGACGCATCGTGCGAGAAAAGTCTGAGGCTGTATTTCACGTGGACGGCGTGCAGGCGGTGGGCAAAATCCCGATTGATTTAAAAAACACAGCGGTGGATCTCTTCGCGCTTTCGGGCCACAAACTGCACGCGCCGCAAGGAATCGGCGCGCTTTACATCCGGAAAGGATTGTCGTTGCCATCGTTTATTCTCGGCGGCGCGCAGGAACAGGGGCGCCGCGCGGGCACGTCCGCCGTTCCGAACATCGTCGGGCTCGGCGCCGCGTGCCAACTCGCGCTCGACGACAACAATCACGAGCACGTCGAACAGCTGCGCAATCGTCTCGAAGACCAGATCCTCGCAAACATTCCCAACGCGCGTCTCAACGGCAGCGCAGACCGCTCGAAGCGTATCCCAAACACGTCGAACATCTCGTTTGAATACGTCGACGGCCAAAACATTCTCATGCACCTGGACCAGGCGGGCATTTGTGTCTCGACCGGATCAGCTTGTCATTCGACCACGCACGAGTCGTCGCCGACGCTGCGCGCGATGAACGTGCCTTTCACAGCCGCGCAAGGCTCGATTCGCTTCTCGCTTGGCCGTTACAACACCGATGCCGACATCGACACGACCCTGAGCGTTCTGCCCGCAATCATCGAAAAACTAGCCGCCATGTCGCCCTACGACAAGGAATTGGCTACATTACGACAAGTGTTATAGGACTTCGCTGACCTATGTCCTATACTATCCACGGCGACGATCATTTTTTCCGAAAGGCCATCAAATAATTAGAGATGAGCACTGTTATCGAACCTCCTGTTCCGCAGACTGAGAAAAATCTGCAAGAAGTCGAGACTGTAACCATTCGCTTCGCCGGTGACTCTGGCGACGGTATGCAGTTGACCGGCACGCAGTTCACAAACACGTCGGCAGTGGTTGGCAACGACATCTCAACGTTGCCGGACTTTCCCGCAGAGATTCGCGCTCCGGCCGGCAGCTTGCCGGGCGTGAGCGGTTTCCAGTTGAACTTCTCGAGCACGGACATCAAGACCCCCGGCGATCAGCCGAATGTGCTGGTGGCGATGAATCCCGCCGCGTTGAAAGTTAATTTGCCCGACCTCGAAGACGGCGGCACGCTGATCGTGAATACCGACGGTTTCACGCCTGAGAATCTGAAGTATGCGAACTACGCGGCGAACCCGTTGGAAGACGGCTCGCTCGCTGGTTATCGCGTGCATAAGCTGCCAATCTCGACGCTCAACATGAACGCGCTGAAGGGCAACGTCGAGCTCTCGCGCAAGGAGATCGATCGATCGAAAAACTTCTTCGCGCTCGGCGTGCTGTATTGGCTCTACGACCGCCCGATGGACAACACGCTCAACTGGATTCGGAACAAGTTCGCGAAGAATCCGGAGCTCGCGAAAGCCAACGAGATCGCGCTGAAGACTGGCTACAACTTCGCGGACACGACGGAAGTCTTCACGACGCACTACAGAGTCAAGAAAGCGCAGATCGCGCCGGGCAAGTACCGCAAGATCACGGGCAACGAAGCGACCGCGATCGGCTTTGTCGCGGCGTCGCAGATCTCAGGTCGCCCGCTGTTTTATGGCTCGTATCCGATTACGCCCGCGTCTGACATTCTGCACGAGCTTTCGCGTCACAAGACGTTTGGTGTGAAGACGTTTCAGGCCGAAGACGAGATTGCCGCAGTTTGTGCCGCGGTCGGCGCGAGCTTCGCCGGGCAGATCGGATTAACTGGAACTTCCGGACCAGGCGTCGCTTTGAAACAGGAAGCCATCGGTCTCGCCGTGATGACTGAGTTGCCGCTCGTCATCGTCAACGTTCAGCGTGGTGGACCATCGACCGGTTTGCCGACGAAAACCGAGCAGGCGGATCTGTTCCAGGCCGTTTGGGGTCGAAACGGCGAGTGTCCCGCGATCGTTGTCGCGCCGGCGACACCGGGTGACTGTTTCCACATGGCCATCGAAGCCGTGCGACTCGCGTTCAAGTACATGTCGCCGGTGTTTTATCTGTCGGACGGTTATCTCGCGAACGGCGCGGAGCCGTGGGCGATTCCCGCGATCGAGGATCTGCCGAAGATCGACATCAACTTCCACCAGGATCCGGCGACGTTCATGCCGTACGCCCGCGATCCCGAAACGCTCGCGCGCCCATACGCGCTGCCGGGCACGCCGGGACTCGAGCATCGTGTTGGTGGCATCGAGAAACAGCACATCACGGGCAATGTCAACTACGATCCCGAGAACCACCATTTCATGGTCAAGCTGCGCCAGGAAAAAGTTGATCGCGCAGCTGCGAGCATTCCGCTGATCGAAGTGATGGGTGAGTCGACCGGAAAGGTGCTCGTGCTCGGCTGGGGTTCGACCTACGGCTCGATCTCGTCCGCAGTTGAGAAGATGCAGCGCGAAGGCAAGAGTGTTTCGGCAGCGCACCTGCGCTACCTGAATCCCTTCCCGCGCAACCTCGGCGACATCGTGTCAAACTTTGAAACCGTGATCATCCCCGAGATGAACCTGGGCCAACTCTGCACGATGATCCGTGCGAAGTACCTGGTCGACGCGGTCCCCTTCTCGAAGGTGAAAGGCCGCCCGTTCCAAATCCGGGAGATTATCGGAAAGGTCGAAGAGTATCTATAGGCCACAAGAGGCACAAAAGGAACAAAGAAATAATGAGTACACAGAGTAACGGTCATAATGGGAATGGGAATGCGAACAAGCCGTTCACGGAAACCGCGGTGTCGGCTGAAAGCGACATCGGTTCGTCGGTGTCTGGGCGCGTTGCGCCGCCGCCGGGACAGTTGAAGAAGGCTGACTTTGTTTCCGACCAGGAAGTGCGTTGGTGTCCGGGTTGTGGCGATTACGCGATTCTCAACAACGTGCAGAAGGTGATGCCGGAGCTCGGCATTCCGCGCGAGAAGATCGTGTTTGTGTCGGGTATCGGATGCTCGTCGCGGTTCCCCTATTACATGAATACGTACGGGTTCCACAGCATTCACGGCCGTGCGCCTGCGATTGCGACGGGAATCAAGTGTGCGAATCCGGATCTGAGTGTTTGGGTGATTACGGGCGATGGCGACGCATTGTCGATCGGCGGCAATCACTTCATTCACGCGATTCGCCGCAACCTCGATCTCAACTACATCCTCTTCAACAACCGCATCTACGGTTTGACGAAGGGGCAATATAGTCCGACTTCTGAGTTCGGCAAGAAGACGAAGTCGACGCCGTCGGGCACGATTGACTATCCCGTGAATCCGCTGTCACTCGCGATCGCGAGCGAGGCGACGTTCGTCGCGCGTTCGATCGATATCGACGTGAAACATCTCGGCGCGATGGTTGACGCAGCGGCGAAGCACAAGGGCATCTCGTTTATCGAGGTCTACCAGAACTGCAACATCTTCAACGACGGCGCATTCGATTACTTTGCCGAGCGCACGGTGCGTTCCGATCGCGTGCTTTACCTCGAACACGGCAAGCCGATGGTCTTCGGCAAGAATCGTGAGAGGGGCATTCGGATGAATGGCGCGTTGCCGGAAGTCGTGACGATTGGTGAAAACGGGATCACGGAGAACGATCTGCTGGTCCACGACATTCACCTGAAGGATCCATCCGTGGCGTTCATGCTCGCGCGCATGGAGCAGCCGGAGTTCCCGCAGCCCGTGGGGATCTTCCGCGCGATCGAGCGCGCGACGTACGAAGACATGATGGTCGATCAGATCGACACCGCGGTCGCGAAGACCGGACCGGGTAGTCTGGAAAAATTGATGAATAGCGGCGACACCTGGATCGTCGAATAAGATATTAGGCCGCGGATTTACGCGGATACACGCGGATCAGAATTGGCT
>DATNDM010000007.1:0-4598 GCA_035553235.1 Pyrinomonadaceae bacterium
CAGCTCGAGCATCTCTTTCGGTGTTAACTCGGGTTTGAAGCCCGGATCGAAATTCCTGCCGATCGGTTCGGTGCAGAAGTAGACGTAGTTTGATTGCATCCGATCGTTGACTTCCACGCGCCGCTTTCGCATCAGGGTTACACAGTATATTTACATAATGCACAAAACCATCATTTTGTGCTTTTTGTGCTTCTTTGCGGCTAAATATTATTTGAGAGTCGCAGGCCAGTTGAGGACGATGGTCATGGGCGCGGGGTTGGCGGCTTCGGCGGGAGCATTGATGAGAAAACGCGAGCCGTCGGGAGCGACCGCGTAAGGATAACCAGGCGCGCGCGCTAGATCTGCCTGGAAAAGCTGCTTCGTGACGACACTATCAAACCCTCCATCGGAGTTGATCTGCGCCGACATTATCTTCCCGTCTCCATTGATATAGAAAAGCTCCCTCCCGTCGCCGCGCCACAGCGGTAAGTGACCACCTCCGGCAGATATCACCCACTTCTCGCCCGTCAACGGAAACGGTTGCACGTAAACTTCGGACCGGCCCGATTCGTCCGACGAGTATGCGATGAAGCGACCGCTGGGGGAGAACACGGCCGCGGCGATTTCGAATTCGGCGGATTGCAAAAGCGGATGCGCCTCGCGATTGTCTGTCGCCAACGACCATACACTGCCGCTGCTGCCGCTCTGAAAACGCGTAAACAAAATGTGTTTTCCGTCAGGCGACCAGCTTGTCGGAACATCGTCGGCGTTCCCGGACAACAATAGCTGCTCGCCACCAGTGCTCGTAATGCCGGTATCGTAGAGGTGAATATGAGCATCGGCGGAGCGGTTCGACGAGAACACGATCCGCTTTCCGTCAGGCGACCAAATTGGATCGCCGTCCGACTGTGCATCGAACGTCAGCCGTGCTTTTGTGCCACGCGTTAGATCGATCAACCACACGTCACTCTGCCGTCCATCAGCGTCAAGCAGTCCGGTCGCCGCACGACGCCCGTCGGGAGCCAGCACAACTGTCGCATAGTTATCAGGCTCTGCCACCGGCTCGAGTCTTTTCCCCGTGCGATCGAACCAAACCAGTTGCGACTTCGCACTGCCGGTCTGGTAAGCAAGCACACCATTTTCTGAAACCGAGAAATCGAAATTGTGATTCTGTCCGACTTCGGCGACGTGTTCGACAAGCGTCGTGGGATCGCCCGTGAGCCTCAGGCTCTTGACATCGAAAGGATGGGCCACGAGCGCGCCCTGGTTCACGTAGATGAGGTAACCCGGGGGCGCATAGGCGACGCGCGTTACGGCACTAAACAGGATCTGAGTTTCCGGTGAATCGAGGGTGCCGATACGAACGTGATGGTTCTCGGTGGTCTCTGCGTCACCCAGGAAAATAAACTGACGGCCGTTCGGCAGAAAGTAAGGCCAGCGATGCGCTTCCTCCTTCGGATCGATTTTAGTGGCGAGCTCAGGGATTCCGCCTTGCGCGGAGATACGATGCAGGCCATCTGGTCCACCAAAGAGAATCACGCCATCACGATTCCACGTGCCGCCGCTGTTCTCGCGAACATCACAGAGAACCTGGGGACGGCCGCGTGCGGCCTCGACTCTGAACAGTTTTCCGTTCGCGAAGTAACCGATAGAGCGACTATCAGGTGACCAGAACGGTGAGGTCGCGCCTTCAGTGCCGCCCAGTGGCTGGGCCTGATCTGCATCGAGTGAACGTACCCAGAGCTCACGTTTGCCTTCCGCGCTGCCGGCGGTAAACGCGACGAGCAAACCATTCGGCGAGACTGTGACGTGAGCAGGAAAGGTTGACTTGTCGGGCGTTGTGAGTGCGAGACGCACTGCATGCCCCGCAGTCTCGGCACGCGAAAATTGTGCGACGGCCAGTGCTGCAAGCGCGACGAGGAGCAACACGCAGACGCCGAGCCAGATCAGTCGTTCGCGTGTCCAACGTGGCGGAGTCGGGATGGCGCCACGAAGCAACGTTTGCTCGCTCGCATGACTCGTCACTCCTGAGAGCGACTCGAGGGCAAACGCGACGTCACTCGCCGACTGAAACCGGCGTTCCGGTGCTTTCTCCAGACAGTGCCACACCACGCGCTCGAGTGCGGGAGCAATGTTTGGGTTCGCGTCGGTGATCGCGGGCGGCTCTTCCTTGAGTATTGCATTGAGTGTCTCGATTGCCGAGTCGCCGTGGAAGGCGCGCCGGCCGGAGAGCATTTCGTAGAGGACTGCGCCAAACGAAAAGATGTCAGCACGATGGTCCACTGCTCGCCCGCGCACTTGTTCCGGCGCCATGTAGCCGGCCGTCCCCATCACGGTGCCGGGATCGGTGTGCACCTTGCGCGTGGCGACGTCCGTTTGCGCAGCCTCTTCGGCGGATGGCTGGACCAGTTTTGCCAGGCCGAAATCGAGAATCTTTACGTGCTCGTCTTTAGTGATGAAGAGATTGTCGGGTTTGAGGTCGCGGTGGACGATGCCTTTGGCGTGCGCGGCCGCAAGACCGCGGGCTATCTGGATGGCGTAGTCGCTCGCTTTGCGAGTGGAGAGGGCGCCATGGTCCAGGCGGTCGCGCAGGCTCTCGCCCTCGAGCAGTTCGGAAACGACGTAGGGTGCATTCTCATTCGTGCCAACGTCGTAAATGACGAGTATATTTGGATGGTTGAGCGCGCCGGCAGCCTGGGCTTCCTGTTCAAAGCGATGCAGACGATCGGAGCTCTCGGAGAGTGTCGCAGGCAGAACCTTGATCGCGACGTCGCGATTCAGTTTCTCATCGCGGGCGCGATAGACCTCACCCATACCACCCGCGCCGAGTTTGGAGCGGATCTCGTAACGGCCAAGTTTGGTGCCGGGCTCGAGCGCCATTGTGCGCGCGCGATTCTATCCCGTATTTGCAGATTAATCTTTATAATTTTCCGGATCCTGTATATTTCAGGTCCAGGCCGATATGGACACATTCGCTAAAGAGGTTGCCGAAGTGTTTCGGAGCGCGAAGATTATGGGTGTGCGGGCCGGCACCGAGCATCGCTACACAGGAGTGTGGGTTGTGGTCGTGGAGGGCAGAGTGTTTGCGCGATCATGGAATGACAAGCCGACGGGATGGTTTCAGGCGTTTAGAAAACAAGCGAGTGGGACGGTCCAGGTTGGTGAGCTCGAACTTCCCGTGCGCGGCAAGGTAGTGCGCAGCGCGCGTCTACGCGACGCTGTCACCGTAGCGTTTGGAGAGAAGTATCCGACGAAGGGCTCGCGCAAGTGGGTCGAAGGATTCGCCGAAGCCGAGCGAGTCGTGAATACGATCGAGTTCATTCCAGGCTGAGGTCGCAACGGTTTGATTGCCTTGCGTCAACACACTGCGCTGCGAGCGACTATGCGAACAATCATCCTTCTTTTCTTGCTCGCGCTAGCTTTGCCTCAAAAGTCAGGAAATCATTGTTGGGTCGGGTCAGTACAGGGAGCGGTAGCGACCTGGTCAGTGATCAGCATGCGATATTTCTAATATTTCTTGATTCCTATGGTTTGACCAGGTCGCTACCGCTCCCTGTACTGACCCGATCCAAGGTCCATCCTGACTTTTGAGGCAAAGCCGCTCGCGCTGGTTCCGTCCGTGCAAGCACAGCAGATCGGTCTGATCGCAAACACCGAAGGCCGCAAGACGGTCAGTCTTAACGGCGCCTGGCAGACGATCGTCGATCCGTACGAAGCGGGTTATTACAACTACCGTTATCAACCAAGCGATAACGGTTACTTCAAAAACGCGAAACCTACATCGAAATCCGACCTGATCGAGTATGACTTCGACAGCTCGCCGACATTGAACGTGCCCGGCGACTGGAACACGCAGTCAGACCAACTGTTCTTCTACGAAGGCACGGTCTGGTACAAGAAGTCGTTTGATTACCAGCGCAAACCAAACACGCGTCTCTTTGTCTACTTTGGTGCCGCGAACTACCTCGCCGATGTTTATCTCAACGGTGAAAAGCTTGGTCAGCACGAAGGCGGTTTCACCCCTTTCAATTTCGAGATCACGAAGCTCGTTCGCGACACCGGCAATTTCCTCGTCGTCAAAGTCGACAACAAGCGCCGTCGTGACGCCGTGCCCACGCTGATGACTGACTGGTGGAACTACGGCGGACTCACGCGAGAAGTAAAGCTCATCGAAACACCGCCGACGTTTGTTCATGACTGCCTGATCCAGCTTCAGAAGGGTTCGCGAGATCGCGTGAGCGGCTGGGTGAAACTCGCCGGCGATCGGTTAAGTCAAAAAGTAACGGTTCGCATCGCTGAGGCAGGAATCAGTAAGACCTTCACCACGGATGAACACGGATCTGCTGCGATCGATTTCAGCGCCGATCTGAAGTTGTGGTCACCAGAGAGTCCGAAACTTTACGACGTCATGATCGAAGCTGAGACGGATCAAATTCGCGATCAGATCGGCTTCCGTAGTATCGAAACGCGCGGCACGGACATCCTGCTAAACGGGCGGCCTATCTTCCTCCGCGGCATCTCCATTCACGAAGAGCGCCACTGCGGGGCGGGCGCGCTCACGGCAGTCAGGATGCACGAACGCTGCTCGGTTGGGCCAAAGAACTCGGCGCGAATTTTGT
>DATNDM010000008.1:0-5202 GCA_035553235.1 Pyrinomonadaceae bacterium
CCCAATCCGTGCGATCCCGAGAATTTGTTCCGCGCCTCCGGCCGCGGAGTGCTCCTTATCTACAACATCATGGACGAAGTTGAGTACAATGCGCAGGGTAATCGCGTAAAGATGATCAAACGACCGGACGCTCCGGTCGAAGCTCAACTCGTTGATCCAAACACCCCTGACGACAAACACGTCTGAGACGTTTCCACTCGTACAATCCAGTTCCCCGACTGGTGTCGCTTCATTTTGGCGTGCGTGGCGCTGGTGGTTGCCGCCGGCAGTCATCGCGCTAGCGCTCGTTCTCTATTTTGTCGACCCATTCATCGGCGACTGGGACGGCATGGACTACACCATGCTCTCGCTCGCGGGATACCCGTCATCGATGGCGCTCGGCCGCAACCTCTTCATCTTCGCCAATCACTATCTCTACCAGGTTGCGAACACGCTTTTTCATGTTCAGCCTGACCACGCGTATTTGATTTTCAAGTACACGGTGGTGGCCCAGGCGCCGCTCGCTGTCGTTACGTCGTGGATACTCGCGCGCGATATCAGTGGCTCGCTTTACACGGCGACGACCGCGGCGCTCTTGATCGTGTTCTCGCCTGTGTTCGTGCTCTACGGTGGACAGGTGATGACTGACGTTCCGTCAGTGCTAATACTCACGACGGCGCTGATCATTCATTTGCGTGGCATTCGTGAGCAGAAGTTTTGGATGGTGCTGCTGGGGGCGGCGATTTTAGGACTTGGTGTGAACCTGCGTGAGACGATTGGCCTTTATGCGCCGTGGCTCGTGATCGCGCCCTTTTTTCTAGGCTGGAAACTGCGGCGCAAAGAAATTTTGTGGGTCGCGGCGTCGTGCGCTGTTTTTGCGGTGCTCGCACTCGGTTGGTTTGGTTACTGGTTCATCACCGATCCGCATTATCGCTGGGTTTGGTATGGCTGGCGTGAGTCGATGCGTGAAGAGTCGGCGCGACATCCGGTGCAGCTCAGCAATCTGCGGCCGTACGTGATGCTCTACTTCATCAGCGCGCCGCTCGTGTTTTTCCCGAACCTGTTTGCGCCCATACTCGAGTGGCGCAAGCGCGGGCTGTCGCCGATGTTGTTGCTGTGGGCCGTCGCCTTCTTCGCGAACCTGTTGTTGTTTTTCAATTACAGCACGACCGTTAACTGGCGTTACTTTTTGACGGGGCTGCCGGGGATCGTGCCTTTGGGTGCGTTCTGGTTGCTGCGCATTGCGCAGAAGCGCCTGGGAAGTGAACGGCGCGCGATGTTTGCGTGTGCGAGTGTCATCATCGTGCTGGCGGTAACGTTCTTCATTTTCATGCGGCCGGTGAGTTATGAGTTTATCGAGCGACGCGCGATGAGTAAGGAGTACAGGCATCGACTCGAACAAGTGCCGCTCGATGCGATCATGATCTCCGGAGCGCAGACGATTGCGGTGCATTACTGGGCGTCGATTGGTGAGGGGCGTTGGAAGACGATTGGAACGGGTGGCGGTTGGCCGGGCGATCAGTTGTTTGCGGTTATTCAGAATCATTTGAATCACCGGCGGCGCGTGTTTATCGACGTCGATCCGCGCTGGTGGTTACCGTGCGGCTGGCAGCGCGAGGAGATCGTAATGATCGTCGAGTTGGAAAAGCATTTTAGTTTCCGGCATGTGAACGAGACGATTTACGAGATCAGCTATCTGGGTGATCCGGCGGCGCGTGACGATCCGAATCTGAGTCGCTTGTTGCCCGAGAATCGGCCTGAAGACACGAAGAAGTGCATGCCGACCAGGCCTTAGTTAGCCACGGATGAACACGGATTTCTTATCTGTATTTATCCGTGAAATCCGTGGCTAAATAATCTTATGCCGTACGAGTTGTTTCTTGCATTGCGGTATTTGCGGTCGCGGCGGAAGCGGCGGCTCGCGAGGGCGACGTCGGTGGCCGCGATCGTTGGAATTGCGATGGGAGTTGCGGCGCTGATTGTGGCGCTTGCCTTGTCGAATGGGTTTCGCGACGAGATGCGCGAGAAGATTCTGCAGGGCACGGCGCATATCAGTGTCGTGCGTGCTGATGGACGCGCGATTGAGAATTATGCGGAGCTTGCGACGCGCTTAAAGAAAATTAGTGGCGTCGCCAGCGCTGCCGCGACGACTTACGACGGCGCACTCGCACGCGGATCGAAAGCTTCTGGTTACGCTGTTATCCGCGGGATCGAGAAAGACGCCGCACAAGGATCGGCGCGCCAGTGGTTGAGTGCAGGCTCGTTTGGACCACTGTTCGAGACGTCGTCCAACCACGTTCCGAATGCTGTCGTCGGCGTCGACCTCGCGGCACGAATCGGAGTGGCTGTTGGTGATGTTTTCGAAGTCGTCCCCGCGAACGGATCGACGCTCCGACGTTTGCGCGTTGCGGGTCTGTTTCGCTCAGGACTGTTCGAGTACGACTCGACGTGGATCTATGTCGGGCTCGAAACTGCGGGCGCGTTCGCTGGAGACAATCACGCCGCGTCGGTGATGAGCGTGCAGGTCCACGACGTCGACAACGTCAAACAAGTCAGTACCGAGGTTTCCAAGACTCTCGGCAACACGTACACCATCATCGACTGGCAACAAGCAAACCAGCCACTCTTCGCCGCACTCGCACTCGAACGTCGCATGGGCCTGTTCATCATTGGTCTAATCGTCGCGATTGCGACACTCAATATCACGACGATGCTGATTCTCGTTGTGGTCGAACGACGACGCGACATCGCGATCCTCAACGCGCTCGGCGCAACGCGCACGGGCGTGATGTTGCTCTTCATTATCGAAGGCGCTGTCGTCGGGGCGATCGGTGCGGCGGCTGGCGTCGTGATCGGTTTCATCGCGTGCGCGATCGGAAATCATTTCAAGCTCGTCAGCCTGCCCGCGGACGTTTACTCGATCAGCAGCGTGCCGCTGATCGCGAGACCGAGTGAGATGTTTCTCGCCGCGCTGGTTGCATTTGTGTTGAGTGTGCTCGCGACGATTTATCCTGCCCGTGCGGCGTCGCGTATGCGACCAGTCGAGGCGCTGCGCGATTCATGATCAGCGTCGTCGATCTGCGGAAGAGTTTCGTTGCGCCGAATGGCAAGCGCATCGAGGTGCTGCGCGGTGTGACGTTCACGGCGAATGCGGGTGAGAGCATCGCGATCACTGGCGCTTCGGGATCCGGAAAGTCGACGCTGTTGCACCTGCTCGGCGGTCTAGAGACGCCGGATCACGGCGACATCGCGTTTGACGGTCAGCGGAAAGAGATCGGATTCGTTTTTCAGTTTCACTACTTGTTGCCGGATCTGTCAGCGCTTGAGAACATCGCGTTGCCGTTACTGATCGCGCGATGGAAGAAGAAACGAGCGTTCGAGCGCGCGGCGGCGTTGTTGGACGAAGCTGGTTTGACTGAGCGGGCCGAGCATCCGATTTCGCATCTTTCGGGCGGCGAACAGCAGCGGGTCGCGGTGGCGAGAGCGCTCGTCACCGAGCCAACATTGTTGTTAGCCGACGAGCCGACGGGCAATCTCGACGACGCGATTAGCGAACAGATCGGTCAAACACTCGTTGATTACGGGCACAAACATTCGGCGATCACGATAATGGCGACGCACAGCGCGAGTTTGGCGCGGATGTGCGATCGCGTTTTGGTGCTCGACGCCGGCAGAGTTTATCCGCAGATTACACACACCGCCTGAAACGTAGTGTCTTAGTTTGAGCTTCTTCTCTGTGCAACCTCTGTGTTCTCTGTGTCTCCGTGGTGATTATTTGTCAAGTTTTACTCAACCACAGAGGCACAGAGAACACAGAGGTTGCACAGAGAAATCTAAACTAAAGACACACCGCCTGAAAACATCGCTTCGTTACCACTTTTATCTAGGTTATAATGCGCGCAACTGCCGAGCCTGATTCTCCCGGCAACGGTACTTATAAGGACGTTTTACTGATACCAAGATGTTCGAACGCTACACTGAAAAAGCGCGCCGAGTGATCTTTTTCGCGCGCTACGAAGCGTCACAATTCGGAGCTCCGGCTATCGAACCAGAGCACCTGTTGTTGGGTCTGATGCGCGAAGACAAGACCCTCACGGGGCGCTTTTTCCCGCGCGCGCAGGTTTCAATCGAATCGATTCGGAAGGAGATCGAAGGCCGCACTCTCCTGCGTGAAAAGATTTCTACTTCCGTCGAGTTGCCGCTCGCACCCGAAACCAAGCACGTGCTCGCTTACGCACACGAAGAAAGCGATCGGCTGCAACACCGGCACATCGGCACCGAACATCTGCTGCTTGGCCTGCTTCGTGAAGAGCGTTCGATGGCCGCCGAGATTCTTTACGAGCGCGGCCTCCGTTTGAACGCAGTGCGCGATGAGATTGCAAGGCAGTCGGGCGCCGATGCGCGCACATCGCAAAAGAAAGACACGCCGCACCTCGTCGAGTTCTCTCGCGATTTAACCGACGACGCCGCCAACGACAAACTCGATCCGCTGATCGGTCGTGAAGCCGAGATCGAACGCGTCGTTCAGATTCTTTGCCGCCGCACGAAAAACAATCCGGTGCTGATCGGTGAGCCTGGTGTGGGCAAGACTGCAATCGTCGAAGGTCTCGCACAGCGCATCGTGCGTGGCGACGTGCCTTCGTTCCTTGAACACAAACGGATTCTTTCACTCGATCTTTCACTGATCGTTGCCGGCACGAAGTATCGCGGCCAGTTTGAAGAGCGTCTGAAGCAAATCATGCGCGAACTGGTTGAGAACCCGCAGTACATCGTGTTCATCGACGAGTTGCACACACTCGTCGGCGCCGGGTCAGCTGAGGGTTCGCTCGATGCCGCGAACATTTTGAAGCCGGCGTTATCGCGCGGCGAGATTCAGTGCATCGGCGCCACAACGCCGGCAGAGTTTCGCAAGTCGATCGAAAAGGATCGCTCGCTGGAACGACGTTTCCAGGCCGTGAAAGTTCCGCCGCCATCCGAAGAAGAAGCGGTACACATTCTCGACGGTGTGCGCGAACGTTACGAGAGTTTTCACCAGGTTCGTTACACGGACGAAGCGTTGCAGGCCGCTGTTTACCAGTCGAATCGCTACATTCCCGATCGTTTTCTGCCGGACAAGGCAATCGACGTGATTGACGAAGCAGGCGCGCGCGTGAAGCTCCGCGTGCGACGCGAACAGGGCAAACTGGCGGACTGGAACGAACTGAATGAGTGGTCGCGATCGTA
>DATNDM010000009.1:0-2050 GCA_035553235.1 Pyrinomonadaceae bacterium
CACCAGCCGAATCGTCAGTTGTTTTGTCGCAGGATCAAAGCTGTAGGCGAACAGATCGACGAAGTAAGGCGTCGTCGTCACGCCGACGAGCACGATTACCGACGTAACGAGCGTCAACAGCGTGAGCACTGCGTTCGCGACGCGACTCGCTTCTTTTTCGTCGTGGCTCGCAAGCAGCTTCGCATAGACCGGAATGAACGACGCCGATAGCGCGCCTTCGCCGAACACGTTCTGAAGAAAGTTGGGAATGCGGAACGCGGCGCTGAACGCGCCCGCGGCGTCGGAAGTGCCGAGATAGTGTGCGAAAACCCTTTGCCGGACGACGCCGATGATGCGGCTGATCAGGATTCCGGCGCCGACCATCAATGCTGAACGGCCAGTGCCTTCCTCAATTTTCTTCGTGGGGAAGTCGCCGGTTGCTTCGCCAATCACCGGGATGGATTCACCTGCTGCCGTCTGAGTATCGACCCGAGCGCTGAGGCCGATTTGTTTGGGGTCTTTTGGATTTGCCACAGAGAAGCACAAAAAGCTGAACCGGGCACCAGTTTACATCAGCCTGCGTGTTTTTGTGTGGCGGTGACACAAATCGCGGCTGATTCGACTTGCCTATTTGCTTCGCCGTATCCATGATGCCCGCGGCTTGCGCAGTTTCGTGGCTGGGTTGCCAGATATTTGCAGGTGGCGGTGTCTGTCATTTGGAAGGTACCAGATCGGAGCCTAATCGATGAGGATCTTGCCGCGCCTCAATATGCCGACGATCAAAGCGGCGCGACGTCTGTGGCGCAAATGTAAGACGCGATTGACTCTCAGACGGATCTATTACTCCGTGGAGATCATCCTCTTCGTCGCCATCTACTTCGTCGTTTTCTCCGGCAGCCGGCTCAGAACACTCGACACTTTCGGCAGCCGCACCGACGCTGTTGTTTCACTCCTCCTCGTCGCAGCGTTCATTCTGATTCACGTTATCGCACGCCGCCGCTTGCTCCCGAGGATCGAGCGCTACTACGCTCCCGCGCCTTACGACGAGCGCAAGATCTTCTTCGACCTCGGCCAGGGTTCACAACACGTCACCAGCATCGATCAACTTTACCAGCGCGTGGCCGAGCGCGTCCGAAACGCACTCGACGCCAGCAACGCCGCCATCTTCGTGCGCGACGATGCGAGTGGACATTTCAAACTGCGCGTACTCGCGGCGCAGGGCAGTTCCGCCGACACCAATCTCGATAACAAACGCCTGCAACTCGGTAAGCGCGCCTTCGTCGTGCGGCGCCTGATGAACCTCTCGACGCCACTGTTGATCGAGCCGAAAGAAATCGAAACGTGGTCACAGGCGCTCAATTCAGTCTTGCCCGAAATTCGTGAAGAGCGTGCCAGTGAACACGAAGTACTGCGCACGATCAAATCAACGCTGCTCGTGCAAATCAGACAGAAGAATGAGCTCGTCGGCATACTCTCGTTCGGACCACGCAGCCGCGACTTTCAATACTCGGTTGCCGATCGCGAGTTGCTGATGTCCATCGCCGCGCAGCTCGCACTCATCATCGACAACGCACGATTAACGGAACGAATGGTCGCGCAGGAGCGTATGCGACGTGAGCTCGCCCTCGCAGCCGAAGTACAACAGCGATTGCTTCCGTCAGGTGCGCCGAAAGGTGTGGCGATGGAAGTCGCGGGGTTTTGCGAACCGGCGCGCGGCGTGGGCGGCGATTACTACGACTTCATTAATTACGACAATAGCCAGCTCGGTTTGGCGATCGCGGATGTCGCGGGCAAGGGAATGCCGGCGGCGTTGCTGATGTCGACGGTCCAGGCAACGTTGCGCAGTTTGACCGCGCGCAACGGGACGAGTAGTTCAGCGGGTGAGTTGTCGTCGATTGTCGGCAAGTTGAACAAGCTCCTTTTCAATACGACGAACGGCGAACACTACGTCACGTTCTTCTATGCGACGTTCGATCAGGCGATGCAGTGTCTCACATACGTGAACGCCGGTCACAATCCGCCGCTGTATCTTCAGGCTGACGCGAATTTCGAAGTGCGCCAGCTCACTTCA
>DATNDM010000010.1:0-3729 GCA_035553235.1 Pyrinomonadaceae bacterium
CGCGTTGATCGATACCGGATCGACGCTGGGATTCGCTCTCAATGAACCGGGACGCGTGAATGGATCTAATCACATCACCACGCACGATCTTGGTGGCGGTTCGGTCCAGTCACGCCGGGTGGCGCCACAGACGGTGAACGTTGGCGCGCTCGTTCTCAATAAAGTTCCGACAGACGTGTTGACGGGAGTCGCGTCAGGCACGCCAATCATTCTCGGCCGCGGCGCGTTGTTTCCGTTCAAGATCACTTTCGATCCTGCATCTCGCCTCATTGCGTTCGAACCGACAGAACAGTAACCACAGATTACACAGATCAAAGCGGGATGTTGCCGTGCTTGCGTGGTGGATTATTGTCGCGCTTGTTTTCCAGCAACGACAGGGCGCGGATGAGTTTGGGACGTGTTTGCGCCGGCTCGATGACTTCGTCGACGAAACCGCGCTCCGCGGCGATGTAGGGATTCGCGAACTTGTCCTGGAGCTCAGTGATCTTCGCAGTCCGCACGGCGTCTTTGTCCTGCGCGCCGTTGAGTTCGCGTCGATACAAAATGCCCACCGCGCCTTCAGCGCCCATAACCGCGATCTCAGCCGAGGGCCATGCAAAGTTAACGTCGGTGCGGATGTGCTTCGACGCCATCACGCAATAAGCGCCACCGTACGCTTTGCGCGTTATGACAGTGACTTTCGGCACTGTCGCTTCCGCAAACGCGTAAAGCAGCTTCGCTCCATGCGTGATAATCCCGCCGTGCTCCTGCGAAACGCCCGGCAGAAAACCCGGCACGTCTTCAAACGTAATCAACGGAATATTGAAGCAGTCGCAGAACCGCACAAAGCGCGCGCCTTTGACTGATGCCGCGATGTCGAGCACCCCCGCGAGATACGCCGGCTGGTTTGCAACGATACCAACCGAACGCCCTCCCAAACGGGCGAACCCAACGCAAATGTTCGGCGCAAACATCTGGTGCACTTCGAAGAAGTAGCCATCATCAACAACGTGATTGATGACGTCGCGAATGTCGTAAGGTTGATTCGAAGCCTCTGGAATGATCTCGTTCAGTTTCAGCTCGATTCGATCGACCGGATCACTCACCTCAACACGCGGCGGATCCTCGAGATTGTTTGAAGGAATAAACGAGAAGAGCTCACGCACGATTCTGAGCGCATGTTCGTCAGAATCAGCAGCGAAGTGCGCGACACCGGAAACGCTGTTGTGAGTAACCGCACCGCCGAGTGCTTCTTTCGTGACTTCCTCATGCGTGACGGTCTTGATCACGTCCGGTCCGGTGATGAACATGTAGGACGTGTCTTTGACCATGACGTTGAAATCGGTGATCGCGGGACTGTAAACAGCGCCGCCGGCGCAAGGGCCCATGATGCAACTGATCTGCGGCACGACACCGCTGGCGAGTGTGTTGCGCAGGAAAATGTCTGCGTAACCGCCGAGACTGACCACGCCTTCCTGAATACGTGCGCCGCCCGAGTCGTTCAAGCCGATGATCGGTGCTCCAACCTTCATCGCGAGGTCCATCACCTTGCAGATCTTTTCCGCGTGAGTCTCAGAAAGGGAACCACCAAAAACCGTGAAGTCCTGCGCAAAGACGAACACGTTTCGGCCGTCAATCAAACCGTGGCCCGTGATAACGCCATCGCCCGGATAGAGCTGTTTATCGAGTCCGAAGTCTCTCGAACGATGGACCACTAGCTTGTCAAACTCTTCAAACGATCCTTCGTCGAGCAGAAACTCGATCCGTTCGCGCGCCGTCATCTTTCCGGCTTCATGCTGTTTCTCGACACGAACAGCGCCGCCGCCCTGCTCAGCGTCAGCGCTTCGCTGGCGCAGTGTTTCCAGCTTCGACTTGGTATGTTTCGGTTGTTGTTTCGATGACATTTCTTTTGCGCCACGGATTACACGGATTTTTACCGTGTAAATCCGTGGAAATCGTGGCTGATCTACTATCCGGTGAAGGGAAACGCTCTCGCTTCGATGAGCCCGGTTAATTCGGCGAGAGCGCGGCGCGCATTTGCCTGAACCTCCTCCGGGTAAGCGTAGCACCGCGCGTTCTCTTCAAAATCTTCGACGTCGAGAATCTTGTACGTGAGGTCCGGTGCGACCAACACATCGATGTCGAGATCGATGTAACTCAGCACGCGTCCATCGAAAGCCGGCGGCTGATTCACGTTGCAATAATAATTCTTCAGCTCGTTATCCGGACCGCTGAAGCGAAAGACGTTGTACCAGCGATCCAGCCAGTAATACTCCGTGCTGATTGTTCCCGACGAGATCGTACCGAGCAGGTCGTGTTCAATCTCGTCTTCGAAAACAGCGTCGAGGACCAACAGTGGTCCATCGATCCTCGCTATCCGTGCGGGCCAGCGTCGATGCTCGACACCATCGTACTTCAGCACGCGGACAACAATATTACTTCCGTCCACTCTTCGCCCAGTCTGCCAAAAACTGCGCTTGTCCTTTTTCCGTCAACGGATGATTGAACAGTTGCTCGATCACCTTGAACGGCATCGTGGCGATGTCGGAGCCCAGGCGCGCGGCTTCGATCACGTGCACCGGATGGCGCAAGCTTGCCGCTAGTATTTCGGTTTTCCAGGTATAGTTCCGGTAAATCTCGACGATGTTTTCCAGCAACAGCAGACCGTTTTCACCGATATCGTCGAGACGACCGAGAAAAGGACTGATGAACGCGGCGCCTGCCTTGGCTGCAAGTATCGCCTGCGCCGCTGAAAAGCATAGCGTGACGTTTACCTTAATGCCTTCGTCCGTCAAAGCGCGGGTGGCCTTCAAACCATCCTTCGTCAACGGGCATTTGATGACCACGTTCGGCGCGATCTTCGAATATTCGCGGCCCTCACGAAGCATGCCTTCTTTGTCCTGGCTCGTCACTTCCGCCGAGACGGGGCCCTGAACAATCTCGCAGATGGCTGCGATGTGTTGTTTGAAGTCAACGCCACCTTCTTTCGAGATCAAAGAAGGATTGGTGGTCACGCCGTCGGCAAAGCCTAACTCTGCTGCCTCGCGAATCTCGTTTAGGTTCGCGGTATCAAGAAAAAATTTCATAACAAAAGACTCCTGAATCGTATCAATGATCGGCGCTCACGACCTGATTCCGCAAGACGCCAATGCCACTTACTTCAACTTCGACCACGTCGCCCGGCTTCATGCGCGAGACGCCCGCGGGCGTTCCAGTCGCAATCAAGTCGCCGGGATACAGTGTCATGATCTCAGAGATGTACCTTATAAGAAAGGCGACAGGGAATGCCATGTCAGCCGTGTTGCCTTTTTGTTTCACTTCACCGTTGAGGCGCGTCTGGACTTCTACATTCCCGGGATCAATATGCGTTTCAATCCACGGGCCGACCGGGCAGAAGGTGTCGAACGATTTGCCGCGCGTGAATTGCACGTCTTTGCGCTGAAGATCGCGGGCGGTAACGTCGTTCACGCATGTGTAGCCGAGCACATAACTCAGCGGATCTTCATGACTCGGAATGTTGCGTGCGGCGCGTCCGATCACAACGCCCAGTTCGCCTTCGTGCTCGACTTGCTGTGAGGCGCGCGGCAATACGATCTCGTCACCCGACGAAATGAGCGCTGACGGCGCCTTCAGAAAGAGCAACGGTTCGTCCGGCATTTTGTTGCCTAACTCCGCCGCGTGTTCGCGATAGTTTCGTCCCACGCAGACGATCTTCGAAGGTCGAATGGGTTCTTGTAGCTTCATCAGTTT
>DATNDM010000011.1:0-4209 GCA_035553235.1 Pyrinomonadaceae bacterium
ATCCTGTTTTTTCCGCGCGTTGGCGTGCGTGGGACGAGGATGGCCGGCTCCTCGATCCGTCTGAGTGGCCGAGTGCTCGCGCGCTGCGAGGCGAGTCAGTCAGTCCCGGTTGCGAAATGCTTTACACCGCCACGGACGGAAAACAGATCTGGACGCGCGTGCTCAGCGTTCCGTTTCGCGATCAGGCTGATGAACGGGGCGGCGTGATCGTCGTCGTGCAGGACATCGATGAACAACGGCGCGCTGAGAACCGCCTTGATGTGCTGGTGCGCGTCAGCGACCTGATACGCACGATTCAGGATCCGTTCGACTTGTCATACGCCGTCGCAGAGACTTTGGGCCGGCACTTGAACGTGCGGCGGTGTTTGTTCAATGAGACTGACGTCGAACGAGATCTCGAGATTGTGCATCTCGATTACACCGAAGGCGCCGAGTCAGTCGCAGGCGAGCATCGCATCTCCGAATACAGCAGCATTACTTCGCAAGAGATGGAGCTGGGCCACACGGTTGTTAACTACGACTCGAAAACCGATCCGCGCACCGCGGCCGACTACGAACGCAGTTACGAGCCAAACGGCGAACGTGCTTACGTAGCCGTGCCGTTGATGCGCGACGGTCGCTGGGTCGCTTCGCTGTGGGTGAGCGACGATCAACCGCGTCAGTGGACCAAAGAAGAGTTGTCGCTACTGCAAACTGCCGCAGAGCGCACGTGGACTGCGATCGAAAAGTTGCGCGCCGAAGCCGAACGCGAACGGTTGTTGATAAACGTGCAGGAGGCGCGCGACGCCGCGGAGAAGGCGAACCAGCTCAAAGACGAGTTTCTGGCGACGCTCTCACACGAGCTGCGCAATCCGCTGAACGTGATTCTCGGTTACTCCGAGTTGTTGTTGCGCATGCAGGAGATTGAGCAGTCGCCTCGTTTGGTCCAGATGAGCGAAGCGCTTCGACGAAACGCACAATCGCAGTCGCAGTTGATCAACGACTTGCTCGATCTCTCGCGCTTGCAGCGCGGCAAGATTTCTCTGAACCACGAGACAGTCTCACTGCCGGCGATCATCGACAACGCGGTCGAGACAGTGCGTGCAGACGCGGCGGCGAAGGGAATCGACATTCGCGTGAACGTCGGCGATCAGCTTTTGCTGGTCGACGGCGATCGTTTGCGCTTGCAGCAGATCGCGTGGAACCTGCTGAATAATGCGGTGAAGTTTACGCCGGCGGGCGGCGCAATCGAGATCGCGTTGAGCCATGAGAACGAGGATGCGGTGTTTGCCGTCACCGATACAGGACAGGGTATCGACGCGAGTTTTCTGCCGCACGTATTTGAGATGTTTCGGCAGGCGGACGGCAGTAACCGCCGGCGACATGGCGGTCTCGGCATCGGTCTCGCACTCGTGCATCAACTGGTGCAGCTTCACGGCGGAAAGATCAGCGCCGAATCGGATGGTCCAAACAAAGGCGCGCGTTTCATTGTGCGCCTGCCGTTGCTGCGTGAAACGGGGCGGTTTCAATCGCCGGTGGCCGCATCGTCGAGCCCTGTCGAGTTGAATGTCTTCGCGCAAACGAACTTTTTGATCGTCGATGATTCGGAAGACACGATCGTGATGCTGCACGAATTGTTGAAGGTTGCGGGCGCGAATGTGATGACTGCAACGAATGGCGCGGACGCGTTGCGCCTCGCGGCTGAAAATGAGTTTGACGTTATCCTGTCAGACATCTCGATGCCCGAGATGGATGGCTTCGAGTTCTTGCAACGACTGAGGAAAATCGATGGACGTCAAAACGTCCCCGTAATCGCGATCACCGGTTTCGGCCGCAACGCCGACATCGCGCGCGCCCGCGCCGCCGGTTTCTATTCACATCTCACCAAGCCCCTGAACCTGCAAGTCCTCACGGAAGTGCTGCAACAATTGCACGAACTTCGTACAACAGTCTGAATTCAAGCCACAGATAATCGCGGATTATTTAGCCGATCAAGGCGGATTCGATCCCGGCATTTTCTTTGCGTGCCCGGACGTTGTATGAAGAGGAAAAGACACGTCTGCTTGTTGGTATTCGTGTGTGCGCTCTTTTGGGGATCGAGTCTCGCAGTTGCGCAGAAGTCGGCGCCCGAGATCCAGATCTTCGAGAAGCAGGTGAACGATTACATCGCGCTGCGTAATAAAGTGAGAGCGAACGCGCCGAAGCTTTCGAAAGACAGCACACCGGAACAGATTCATGCTTATCGAACTACACTTCAGGACGCGCTCAGAACTGCGCGGCCCAACGCGAAGCCTGGTGAGTTCTTCCGTCCGGAAGTCGCGGATTTCATTCGTCGCACACTCAAAGCGGAGTTTCAGGGTAAGGACCGCCAGGAGTTGCGCGAGCAGATCTTCGAGACTGAAACGCAGGGCGTCGTGATACGTGTGAACTACCCGTATCCGCAGTCGGCTGAGCTTTCGGAGATGCCGGCGACGCTGCTCGCGAAGCTGCCGCCGTTGCCGAAAGAGCTCAGGTACCGCTTTGTCGGTCGCAACATGCTGCTCGTCGATCGCGAGAGTGATGTCATCATCGATTACATGCCTGACGCGCTGCCATAACTCAAGGAGTAAACGGAAATGCGAAGAACTCATTTGCTGTTTGCAATCGTAATCAGTGCGATTCTTTTCACGGCGGCGCCGGCGCAAAAACTGCACACCTCATCGGCGCCCGCCGCCAGTGCGCCGCTCAAACTGGCGTTGCCGATCAAAGACGGCTCGGTGAAGTTTGCCGTGATAGGCGACACGGGTTCGGGCACGGAACAACAGCGCGACGTGGGTGCGATGATGGTGAAGTATCACGCGCTGTTCCCGTTCGATTTCGTATTGATGATGGGCGACAACCTTTACGGCGGTGAAGCGCCTCAGGATTTCGAGAAGAAGTTTGCGGAGCCGTACAAGGCGCTGCTCGATCAGAAGGTGAAGTTCTACGCGACGCTCGGAAATCACGACCAGGCGTTGCAGGTCAACTACGCGAACTTCAACATGAACGGGAAAGAATACTATCGCTTCACCAAAGGCAAGATTGCCTTCTACTCACTGAATAGCAACTACATGGACCAGAAGCAGGTGCAGTGGCTCGAAGATCAATTGTCGCATGAGACTGCGGAGTGGAAAGTGATGTTCTTTCATCATCCGCCGTATTCGTCCGCGAAGAAGCACGGCTCCGATGGGCAGTTGCGAGAGGTGGTCGAGCCGATCTTTTTGAAGTACGGCGTTGACGTGGTGTTGACGGGCCATGACCACGTTTACGAAAGGATCAAGCCGCAGAAGGGGATTTACTATTTTGTTTCCGGCGCGGGTGGGAAGCTTCGTACCGGCGACGTCGATAAGCAATCGGGGTTAGCGGAGAAGTCGTACGATCGCGATTTGCACTTCATGTTGTTTGAAGTTGATGGGGATCAGATGTACTTCCAGGCGATCTCCCGGACAGGTGAGACGATCGACTCCGGAGTGATTCAGCGTAAATAGCCACAAAAGGCACAAACGCAGCCCACAAAAAGCACAAAACGTTTTCTGATCTTACTTGTGCTCCGTGTGGGCTGCTTTTGTGCCTTTTGTGGCCTGACGTGATTCTATTCGACGGCCCGGTGGACCAGTAACGTGTCGACGTACTGGATAAACTGGGCCGCTTTTCCGTCCTGCATCTTCCAGATGTGTGCGAAGTTTGCCTGAAAGCTTCGGCCGGTCTTTTTGTACTTTCCGCTGTACTTGCCTAACGCGACGATCGTGTCGCCGCCGTCGATGAATTCGTCGGGAACGGCGGCGTAGCCTTCCCACTCGCTACCGAGACGCATGAACACGCCTTCGAGCACGGCTTTCGGACCATGATAAGTGCCGCCGTAAGGAAAGCCTTCGGCTTCGGTCCAGGCGATGTCTGGGCTTAACGTGCCGAGCACTGTGGGAATGTCTCCCGTGGCGAACGCCTTGTAAACCGATTTGATCGAGTTGAGATTGCTCAAGTTTTTTCCTCTCGAAGTTAATTTTGGACCATCTTACAACACTGGACACTGCAAGCGCGTCTGGCGCGACACTTCTACCTAAGCATTCTTGCGGGTAAGGACGAAAATCTCTTCAGGATGTCGCGGGCTTCGGTGAGTCCCAAGCCGGCGCCAATGAGGAAATAAAGAACTCCGTAAGTTCCCAGAACGAAAATGGCCAGGGGAATCGCATGCATGCGCGGCAGGACCAGCTT
>DATNDM010000012.1:0-3950 GCA_035553235.1 Pyrinomonadaceae bacterium
GAACGAGTCGCTATTCCGAAAGATCACGAATCACACCATCAAAGGCGGCTATCACCACGAGCTTGCGATCATTCTCCGTAATCTCGCTACAACAGAAAACCGGACAGAATATTTTCGTCGCGCAATCGATGAATATAAGGAGGCGGAGAATCAATTCAGGCTGGCCCATAATCCAATCTTTAGAGCGGATTTGATAGCCAATGTCGGGTACTTACTTTACAAATTATCTCGCTACAAAGAGGCGCACAAATACCTTAACGAAGCGCGACGCCTGACCGTAAGATTCAAAAACAAAGCTTCCACCGCGCAAATTGACGAAAGCCTCGCTCAATTGTTGATTGCGGAAGGAAAACTGAGTGAGGCCGAACGCATAGCGCGTCGAGCCGTGACCACCTTAAGAAAGGGCGGACATCTCTGCATGATGGCCGAAGCTTTGATTACACAAGGTGTAGCTTTGGCTCGATTAGGTCGCACGGCCCACGCTCATTTCATCTTTCGACAGGCTATTGAAGCTGCCCACCATGTGAATGCGTTGAATATCGCCGGCCTCGCAGCGCTCACGTTGCTGGAGGAAATCCAGGATTTATCTTGCGAGACGTTACAGGCCGCGTATTGCCAGGCACGCGAGTGGCTCGCAAGCTCTCAAAGTCCTGACATAAAGCTCCGGCTAGCCGACGTCGCGGGCCGGGTTGTCGCCAGCATCCACACGGAGTTGAGTACCGACCAGGCAACGGAGATTCTCTTGACCGAGCCCGGCGGTCTCCGCGCGCAGTTAGAAAAACATGAGGGCGTAGTAATCAAGCGGGCGCTAGCTGAAGTTGACGGCCGCGTCACTCACGCGGCCTCGCTCCTCGAGATGCGATATCAATCATTGGCCTACATCATCGAACGCCGCCACCCTGACTTACTCAAGAAACGAAGCCCGATCAAACGCCGGCAACGGCACCGCAAGATGTAACCAGTGACGGAGAACGGCAGTTTATAGAACAGATGCATAAGCGAAGTACGCCTATCGACGGTGGTGCGACCTGGACTACGGTCGTCGAATCACAGTAGTGCCCTATTTTGAGATTTCTTCATCCACAGATTACGCAGAGGTATTAACAATCGGCGTAATCTGTGGATAAGAGGGTCGAAATTAGGGCGCTACCCGAATCACCAACGCATTGACATCGCTCAGCGCTCAGGCGTATGGTACCGACTTCGAAAATTTATCAGTGATGAGAGCACCATCCAGTCAACTTATTACTTCCGCTCGTAAAAGCGATCAGGTGTGTGCTTGTTTCTGTTGTTGTATGCCGACGAAGGAGCGGACTGAAGTGTATGTGACGTAGCTTTAAGCCATCATCAGCATTCACCAAGGCCGCTCATTTCGAGCGGCCTTTTTTTGTCTCGGAAACAGCAACCAGCGAGGAAAACTTATGCACCATTCAAATACTTTAGCTGTCTACTACGAGCATCCCGATTGGTTTCGACCACTCTTTGCCGAACTCGACCGGCGCGCCGTTCCGTACGTCGCACTCGATGCAACTCGTCACGGTTACGATCCGAGTGAGAACGAAAGTCCTTACGCGGTCGTGTTCAATCGAATGAGTCCGTCGGCGTACTTGCGCGGGCACGGACACGGGATCTTCTACACACTGCAATTTCTAAATCACCTCAAAAATTTGGGAACACGCGTCATCAACGGACAGAAAGCCTTCGAAGTCGAGATCTCGAAGGCGCGCCAGGTTTCGTTACTCGAATCACTAAACCTGCCATATCCAAAGTCACGCGTGATCAACTCAGCGTCGCTCGCCGTTGCTGCGTCAGAAGGTCTGCGGTTCCCGATCGTGGTGAAAGCGAACGTCGGCGGCAGCGGCGCCGGAATCGTGCGTTTTGATTCGAGAGAATCACTGGTCAGCGCCGCCGCGAACGGACGGATTGATTTGGGGATCGATCAAACAGCGCTGGTCCAGGAGTTTATCCCACCGCGCAATGGTCACATCACGCGTGTTGAAACACTCGGCGGGAAATATCTCTACGCGATCAAAGTTTTCACCACCGGCGACACGTTCAATCTGTGCCCGGCTGACATTTGCCAGACCACGGATGGAGTTGAATTGACGCGAGCTGCGTGTCCGGTCGATGCGCCGCGTTCGGGTTTGCGAGTCGAAGCATTTACACCACCTGCCGAAGCAATCAGAGCGGTAGAGCGAATCGTGCGTGCCGCGCAGATCGACGTCGGCGGAGTTGAGTACATCGTGGACGATCGCGATGGCTCGCTGCTCTTTTACGACATCAATGCACTTTCGAATTTTGTCGCCGATGCCCCGCGCGTCGTCGGGTTCGATCCACATGCGAAATTGGTTGATTTTCTGCGAGAGGAGGTTGAGCGATGCGCTACGGTTACTGGCTCCCGGTTTTCGGCGGTTGGTTGAGAAACGTCGAAGATGAAGGCATGGAAGCGAGTTGGAATTACGTCAGTCGTCTGGCCCAACGCAGCGAACAAATCGGCTATGACCTGACGCTGATCGCCGAACTCAATCTGAACGACATCAAGGGCGTCGAAGCTCCGTCGCTTGACGCATGGTCCACCGCGGCAGCGCTCGCCGCCGTTACCCAAAAGCTGGAATTGATGGTGGCGGTGCGTCCGACTTTCCATCAACCGGCACTGCTCGCGAAGCAGGCAGCAAACATCGATCACATCGGCGGCAGCGGCAGATTGTCTTTGAATGTCGTCTCTTCGTGGTGGGCTGATGAAGCGAAGAAGTACGGCGTAGAGTTTGAACAGCATGACCATCGCTATGCGCGCACTCGTGAATGGTTGGAGATCGTCGAGCGCCTCTGGCAGGAGGATCACTTCTCGTTTTCAGGCAAATACTATCGGGTGGACGACGCGGTATTGCAGCCCAAACCATCGACGCGGCCACGACCGGCGATCTACGCTGGCGGTGAATCAGAAGCAGCAAAGGAACTGATTTCGCGCTGGTGTGATGCATACGTTATGCATGGTGATGACCCGACGCGCGTGCGCGAGAAGATTCAGGACATGTCGAATCGCAGGGCGCGGCTGGGTCTGTCGCCGATGAAGTTTGGCGTGGCCGCGTATGCGATTGTACGCGACAGCGAAGTGGAGGCGCGTCACGAGCTCGAGAGAATCACGAACGTCAAACAGTTCGCAGCGGGCTACGAGAATTATCAGCAGTGGTTGGCCGGAACACGGTTAGAGCAAAAAGTGTCGCTCGAAGACTACAGCGTTTCGAATCGCGGTCTGCGGTCCGGCCTGGTGGGCACGCCGGAGCAGGTGGCGGCGCGCGTTGATGAGTTCGAAGCAGCTGGAGTTGATCTGTTGTTGTTGCAGTGCAGTCCGCAACTTGAAGAGATGGAGCGGTTCGCAGAGACGGTGATTCAGGCAAGAGGGAAGTTGCCGCAGGCTGTTGCCACGCAGGCTAAGCATGCGGCGCGAGGTATGAGTTATGAGTATTGATCGCAAGACTGAAAATTCCGCACTTGAGTTGTTCACGAATATTCCGAGGTTTCGTCTCGTCAATCTGAATACGCCGCTGGAACGGATGGATCGGCTGCGGCAGGCGATACCGGGCGCGCCGCAACTTTGGATTAAGCGCGACGATCTGACAGGCTACCTCGGTGGCGGTAACAAGTTGCGCAAGCTCGAGTATGTGATGGCTGACGCGCTCGCGCGCGGAGCCACGACCATAGTTACCACCGGATCGATCACTTCGAACCTCGCGCGTACCACCGCTTTGAGTGCGCGCCGGCTTGGCTTGAAATGTGAACTCATACTGAGTGGCGGCGATCCGCGCACGGCGCACGCTAACTGGCGGATCGCTGAACTCCTCGGCGTGAAGATACATACTGTTTCGGCGAGCGCTGAGCGCGCTTCACGAATGCAAGAGATCGCCGATTCGTTAGAGCGGAGCGGCGAGCGGGTTTACGTCGTTCCGTTA
>DATNDM010000013.1:0-6074 GCA_035553235.1 Pyrinomonadaceae bacterium
AATCACCCCCGTGCGGCGAATCTCGTTGAACTGAGTCTTGCGCGACTGGACCGCCTTCTTCGCTTTCTCTTCGAGATACGGCAGGTGCAGGTCTTCAAAGATCAGCGCGGCAAGCTCGTCAATATTGACTTCGGCTTCGTAATAGTCAGCGCCTGCTTCCTGTCCCGCTTGTCCTGATCCTTGTCCACCGCCCGGCCGCGATTCGCGTCCGATCACGTCGCCCACGCGAGTCTTCCCGTCGCCCTGGCCCACGTGTTTCGACTTTTGATAATTGAACCGAAATTTGTATTCGTCGAGTGCTTTGATAGGGACTTTGACAGTGCGCTTGCCGTCGGAAAGAATGATGGCCTCGTTCGAGACGATCGAGCCGAGGTTTTTGCGGATGGCTTCCTTTACACGATCCTTGTGGCGCTCCTGATCGATGATGCCCTTGCGTTGTAGCGACCAGTCGTTGCGTTGGATCGACATAAAACCTCCATCCGCAGATTACGCTTTAACAAAATCGATTACGACATTGGTAAAGGCTTCCGGGTACTCCTCATGCGGCAAATGCCCGCAATTCAAAAACACGATCAAGCGCGATCCCGGAATCTCCGCGTGCAGGCGTTCGCCATCTGCCAGTGGGATCTCGCGATCGGTTTCACCCCAAATCAGGAGAGTGGGTTGCTTGATTAGATGCGCGTCTCTGGAGATGCGTTCAGCGTCCCAGCGGCGGACGGTGTTGATGATGGCGCGCTGTGTGCGCGCGGCACGCAAAGGAAGATGACGCGCATCGACGCGCCGCTCGTCCATCACCCATGAGTGGCGATCGTAAACACGCTTCATGCGCTGCCGCAGCAAGCGGCGCGAGCCGATCAAGAGTGGCGATACGACGTCGCCAAACAGTGGCGAACCAAACAGACGCATCAACATAAACTCGCAAGGGCGGTTGTTGTTTACCGCGCCGACGAGTATCAGCTT
Source organism: Pyrinomonadaceae bacterium (assembly GCA_035553235.1). Taxonomy (GTDB): domain Bacteria; phylum Acidobacteriota; class Blastocatellia; order Pyrinomonadales; family Pyrinomonadaceae; genus PSRF01. Next base: position 961 of record DATNDM010000013.1, read on the forward strand.
CTCAACTCGATCGGGATGGTCCAAAGCGCACGTTGCCGCGACAGCGCCACCGTAAGAGCTACCGATAAAAATCGCGCGCGGGATTTTCAAAGCATCGAGCAAACCCGTCAGCAGTTTTGCCTGACCCGCGATCGTGTACTCGCCATTTCTTGGCTTCGCCGAATAACCGTAGCCAAGCAAATCAAGTGCGATCACGCGATAGCCGGCCTCGGCGAATTGCAGGAAGACCTTGCTCCAGACGAGCGTCGAGGATGCAAACCCGTGAATCAGAACGATAGCGGGCGCTTTCGAATCACCGGCTTCCTGGTAATGTATGCGGATACCGTCGACGTCGATGAAGCACGAATGCTCGGAATGAAAAACAGCGTTGCGGCACTTGTCCCAGTCAGCGTCGCGTGGACGAAGCAGCAGCTTCCCGGCAATAGCAACCGTTGCAGCACCCGCGATCCAGTAACGTTTCTTCATTGTAATTTAGCCGCAGATTTTCGCAGATAAACGCTGATCTGCGTTCATCTGCGTAAATCTGCGGCTAATAAATCTCCTACCGCGATAACAACGTACCTACATAAGTCAACAACTCATTCGCACAAACGGGACAGTACCCGTGCTCCTTCACGAGCCGATCGACCACCTCGTTGATCCTGCGCAACTGATCCGGATCCGGCGTCTTCGTCGAGGTCGTGATCTTCACCACATCCTTCAAGTCCGCAAAGATCTTCTTCTCGATCGCTTCCTTCAGTCGTTCATGCGAGTTGTACTCGAACGGCTTGCCCTTGCGCGCGTAAGATGAGATGCGAATCAGGATCTCCTGACGGAAAGTATTTTTCGCGTTCTCCGAGATTCCGATCTGCTCCTCGATCGAACGCATCAACTGCTCGTCCGGATCCATCTCCTCTTCCGTGATCGGATCCTTGATGCGCTCCTTGTTGCAGAACGCTTCGACGTTGTCGAGATAGTTGTTACACATCGTGCGCGCCATCTCTTCAAACGAGTACACAAAGGCCCGCTGCACTTCGATCTTCGCGAGCTCGTCGTACTCCTTGCGCGCCTGCGAAATGTGATTCAAATACTTCTCACGCTGCTCGCCGCTGATGCCCGTGTGCTGTTCGAAGCCATCTTTGATCGCACGCAAGGCGTCGATGGGATTGATGCACGTCACACCGTCACGCACGAGCGCACTCGACAATCGATTGATGATGTAACGCGGCGAGATGCCGTCCATGCCTTCGCGAATCGTCTCTTCTTTTAGTTCGCGAACGTCCTTCGACTTGTAACCCTCAACGTCCTCGCCGTCGTAAAGCTTCATCTTCTTCACGATGTCGACGTTCTGGCGCTTCGGCTCTTCAAGCCGCGTCATCACCGCAAACATCGCAGCGACTCTCAGCGTGTGCGGCGCGAGGTGAACGTTGCGCAGTGCTTCCGACTGGTGCAGAAGCTTGTCGTAAATCCGTTCTTCCTGCGACACGCGCAGGTTGTAGGGCACCTTCACGAGGATGATGCGGTCCTGCAACGCTTCCGACTTACGATTACCGGCGAACGCGATGTACTCGTTCTCGTTCGTGTGCGAAAGGATCACTTCGTCTGCATAGATCATCGCAAAGCGACCGGTCTTGATGCTCTGCTCCTGCGACAGCGTCAGCAGACTGTAGAGAAACTTCTCATCAACCTTCAGCATCTCGACAAATTCCATCAAGCCGCGGTTCGCGATGTTCAACTCACCGTCAAAACGATAAGCACGTGGGTCTGATTCGACACCGACGTCGCCGATCGTCGAGAGATCGATCGAGCCCGTGAGCTCCGTGATGTCCTGCGACTTCGGATCGCTGGGCGAGAAAGTGCCGATGCCGACGCGTTCCTTTTCAGAGAACGCGACGCGATGCACCTTCACGTCTTCGTGCCGTCCGCCGTACGTGTGCTCCAACGCATAACGACACTGCGGGCACAGATCACCTTCGATATAAATGCCGTAATGTTTCTCGATTTCACCGCGCAGTTGATGTGGGATCAGATGCAGCGGCTCTTCGTGCATCGGACAGTCTTTGATGGCGTAAACCGCGCCGGCGTCGATCCTGGTCCAATCTTCAAGGCCGCGCTTGAGCATGTTGACGATTGTCGACTTGCCGCCGCCAACGGGTCCCATGAGCAGCAGGATGCGCTTGCGCACTTCGAGTCGCTGCGCCGCCGATTTGAAATACTCGACGATCCTCGCGATGGGTTCTTCAATGCCGAAGAGCTCGGTGTCAAAGAATTTGTATGAGATAACTTCGTGCTGGGTGCCTTCGTTCAGCCGCTCGATGCCGGCGGCATGAACCATGTCGTTAATGCGAGCGTGTGAAAGCTGAGCAATGCGCGGGTTCTGAGCGACTAACTCGAAGTAATCACGGAAAGTGCCTTCCCAGCGCAGGGCTTCGTGCTCACGGCGCAGATCTTCCAAACGTTCGCTGATGTTGAATTTTGATTTGCCATCCTGCTCTTGCATAGCCTTTGAAACCTCTTCGGCCTTCGCGCATTGGACAGCGTGTGGGGAGAGGCCACGCCATAAGTTGCACCGCTCCGTACGTCGGGGAAACAGCGGTAGTTTTCATCCGTGCTTCGTGATACGCCTCACGCGCGCGTAAGCGTGAGCTACGTCCTCGAGGCAACACTTCTCAATGATCGATTTCAACAAGAAGTCCGGTGGGAACATTTCTGGAAGCGAACTTGCGACGCGCGCTTCCTGGCGGAATGAAGTATAACACAGGGGTAAAGCCGCCCTAGTATTTTTTGAAATCCTCTCTGCGTCATCTCAGCGTCCTCTGCGCCTCTGCGGTTTACATGGTTTCCGTTTTCTTTCACCGCAGAGGCGCACAGGACGCCGAGACGACGCAGAGCGAATCAGGGTACCAGCACAACGTGTGGACGCAAGCTGCGCGCATTCCCATCGTATCGACCGATCGCAATCAATTGCTCCTTGTCGTCGTACATCCTCACGTCGTCTCCATCGGCCCACGCAGATTCATCGACCTTCACCTCTCTTCCGTGACTGGCCCGCCGTACGTCTTCGCCGCTTAGATGCATGGAAGGTAGCCATGAGATCCCTGCGCCCGTTGGCAACAGGACCGTTCCGATCGACTCTTCGCCAAAATGGATCTTTAACTCGTCGAGCGTGATCGCCTGCTCGATACCGAAGTCGCCCACACGCGTCCGTCGCAACTCGGCCAAGTGCGCGCCAACGTACAAACGCTTGCCGAAATCTTCGGCGAGGGTTCGGACGTACGTGCCTGACGAACACGACACACGCGCGTGAAAGTCGAAGGTGCCGTCGAGATTGTCCTTGATCAGCTGACCTTCAGGCCTGATCGCCGCGAACTCGTAAATGCAAACACGGAACGGCTTTCGCTCGACGCTTTCACCGCGACGCGCAAGTTCGTAGAGTTTCTTCCCCTCAACTTTCTTCGCTGAATACATCGGCGGTATCTGGTCTATATCTCCTCTGAGACTTTGTAACGCGGCTTCGATCTGCTCTTCAGTCCAGTTGCGTACTTGCGTCGGTGGTGGTCCAGAGAGCGGTTTACCGGTGCGATCACCGGTGTCGGTTGAGTATCCGAGACGAATGATCGCTTCGTATTCCTTATCAACTCCGGTTAAGAACTGCGAGAGACGTGTAGCTTTGCCGAGCATGATGACGAGCACGCCCGTCGCGAATGGATCGAGTGTGCCGGTGTGCCCGATGCGGCGTTCGTGAAGAATATGACGCGCGCGCGCAACCACATCGTGAGAAGTCATACCTGAAGATTTATCGATAACTAGTACGCCGTTCATCGGCGACATTTTAGATCAGCTGTCATCCGCGTTAATCTGTGTCACTCAATCGTGACTGATTTGCGACGTAAAACATTTGAGCGCGCCGTAAAACTGCTCGCCGCTAAGCCCCGCTCAGTTGCGGAGCTGCGCGAGCGTTTGCTGCGCGGCAAGAACACGAATGAAGAAATCGTCGAAACCGTGATCGCGCGCCTGCGTGAGTACGGCTACCTCGACGACGAGCGCTTCGCGTTCAGTTACGCTTCGTACAAGGTCAAGCAAAAACCCGTCGGGCGACGCCGACTCGAACGCGACCTCAAATTCAAAAAGGTCGACAGCAGCGTTGCTGAGGAAGCACTCGAACTGGTGTTTGCGGAAACACCGGAGGAACAGTTGATCGATCAGGCAATCGCCAAACGACTGCGCGTCCGTGGCAAGCCGAAAAATCGCGCCGAAGCGAAGAGCCTGTTCGAACACCTCTTGCGCCAGGGTTTCGAGTTTGAACTCGTGAGCGACAAGGTGCGTTCGCTGGCCACGGATTACGCGGATGAAGACTGACCGCGCAAGCTGGCCCACATGGGCCAGGCAGGGATCAGGCAGGGATGACGCGGATTGGATCGGGATTGTCCGTCACCAATCCGCGTCGATGCGCACTTACATAGTCTTCTGCTTTTCCGTCAGCGCTATGTTCATCTTCTCAAGCGTGATCTTGTTGAGCGTGCCGGTCACCTTCAGCCCTTCCGCCTGCTGATACTTCCGCAATCCCTCGCGCGTCGCATCGTCAAGCTTGCCGAGCTGTTCTCCGGCGTAAAAGCCCCGGTCCTTCAGGATCGCCTGAGCCTGGTTGATTTGATCTTTCGTGGCGCGAAATATCGGGCCACGCTTAGCGCCCTGCTTCGTCGCCGCTTTGGTTGTGGTTGAGGTTGAGTCCTGGGCCCGCACTCCGGCGGTGAAGACACAGAGCAGTAGCAGAGTAAGTGTAAGGATATTCTTCATTTGGTTCGTCCTTTTGTGAGGCGCGCAGAAGCGCGCGGGGTTTATGGTTTAACCGTGAGGGCTGCCGGTCCGAAAAATCGCGAACATCTTACAACGGCTGTCAAGATCAGCCTTATGGCCAACGATGTTGGCAATGGTTTAACCACTGTGGTAGGATGCGTGGGTGCAAAAGGCGCTCTTCATTGTCGCCATAATCAGCCTGTCAGCGATGTCGCTGGCGGCTCAGACCTACCAGGTCGATAACTTCGACTTCCCCAACGCCGTCAAAATCCAATCCCCAAAAATCGAGCCTTCCAGGCCCAAACGCCTCGTCCATCTCACCAGCCAAATCATTAACC
>DATNDM010000014.1:0-3638 GCA_035553235.1 Pyrinomonadaceae bacterium
TTGCTCGAACAGGGAGTCGATTTCGATCACTGGCGTCGCAGCAGTGACCTCGAAGTCGCACCTGAGATCGAGAAGATTCCGCGACCGCGATTGGGTTACTTCGGCGCGATTGAACCGTGGCTCGTCGACCAGGAGTTGATCAAGCGTGCGGCGCGCGAGCGTCCTGAATGGCAGTGGGTGTTTATCGGCAACAAATCGCGCGGGATGGAGATTGAAGAGTTGCCGAACACGCACTTCCTGCCGCCCGTGCCGTATGCGGATTTGCCTTCGTATGCGGCGGGATTCGACGTTTGCGTGTTGCCGTGGGAAACTGAGCAGTCTTTCACGAGTTATGGATCGGCGATCAAGGTGCGCGAGTATCTCGCGACGGGCAAGCCGGTAGTGATTTCGCCGTTGCCTGAGTACGAGCCGATGCGTGACGTGTTGCGCATCGCGCGCACGCGTGATGATTTTGTTCGGCTCGTTGAGGAGGCGTTGCACGATACGGATCCGGCTGCGGCTGCGCATCGACAGTCGGCGGTCGCGTCAGGGACTTGGGACGCGCGCGCCGAGTGGGTTAGTGGATTGATTGAAAATGTTTTAGCCGCGGATGGACGCGGGTAAACGCCGATTTTATGAAGCAGGTTTTGCAAAACCGAAAGACTGGACGGCCGTTTGTCGGCGAGGTGCCGGTGCCCGCGCTACAGAGAGGACGCGTGTTGGTGCGGACGCTGGCGTCGCTGATTAGTGCGGGCACTGAGCGCGCGGCTGTTGAGCTCGTCAGCAAGGGCCTGGTCCAGGAGGCTCGGCAACGGCCGGATCTCGTCAAAGCCGTCGTCGCGAAAGTGAAGAATGAAGGGCTGCTGAACACGTTCGCTTCAGTGCGCGACAAGATGGCCGCGTCGCAGGCGCTCGGATACAGTGCGGCGGGGATCGTCGCTGCGGTTGCCGACGACGTGACGGAGTTTCAGGTTGGCGATCGCGTCGCGTGTGCCGGTGTTGGCTATGCGTCGCACGCGGAAGTGTTGTCAGTGCCGAAGAACCTTTGCGTCCATTTGCCTGAAGGTGTGAGTTTCGAGTCGGGCGCTTACGGAACGCTCGGAGCGATCGCTCTACAGGGCGTGCGACTCGCGGAGCCGACGCTCGGTGAATCCGTTGTCGTAATCGGTTTGGGTTTAGTGGGCCAACTCACGGTGCAACTGCTGAAAGCGAATGGTTGTCGAGTGTTCGGATTAGATCTGGACGAAGCGCGTGTCGCGCTCGCGCTCGAGTTGGGAGCTGACAAAGCGATCGTCTCGAGTGAAGCAGCGGCGAAAGAGATCGAGACGTGGACCAAAGGTCACGGCGCTGACGCTGTTTTGATCACTGCTGCGACCGATTCGAATCAGCCGATCGAGTTAGCGGCGAGTGTCTCGCGTTTGAAAGGACGCGTGATCGTCGTCGGTATGACGGGCATGGACATTCCACGGCCGCCATTTTTCAGTCGCGAGCTGAAGCTGATCATCTCGATGTCGTATGGACCAGGCCGTTACGACCCTGAATACGAGGAGCGCGGACACGATTATCCGCTGCCATACGTGCGTTGGACCGAGAAGCGAAACATCGAGAGCTTTCTCGAACTCATCGCCGACAAGCGCCTGAATGTCGAACGTTTGACGACGCACCGGTTTCCGATCGCTGAAGCTGATCGTGCCTACCAGTTGATCTCGGGAGAGCTGCACGAACCAAATCTTGGCGTCGTGCTGAACTACGATTCTGAAGCTGACGTTGCGCGGCGCATATCGCTTGGCGCGCCCGTGCGGAAGTCGGAGAAGTCTGTAGTGCTCGGCGTGATCGGCGCTGGTGGTTATGTGCCCGCGATGTTACTGCCGCATTTCAAGACCGAAGGTGTCGAGTTTGGTTCGATTGCCACCGCGTCCGGTATTTCGGCGCACGACGTCGGCAAGCGCTTTGGATTTGCGTACGCGGTCTCGAGCGCTGATGAAGTCCTTGACGATGCGAACGTGAACCTCGTCGTGATCGGCACGCGTAACAACACGCATGCTGAGCTCGCGCGCGGTGCGCTGGAGCGAAACAAGCATGTGTTCGTCGAGAAACCACTGGCGCTCAACGACGATGAGCTCGCGTCTGTGTTGCAGGCTGCCGAGAAATCGTCGGGGAAGCTGATGGTCGGCTTCAATCGCCGCTTCGCGCCGCTCACTCAGCGGGCGAAAGATTTTTTCCGCAATCACGACGCGCCGCTGTCCATGCTCTATCGTGTCAATGCCGGTCGCATTCCGAAAGAACACTGGATGCAGGATCCGGTTGAAGGCGGCGGCCGAATCGTCGGCGAGGTGTGCCACTTCATCGACCTGTTGCAGTATCTGGCCGGAGCGCCGCCCGTGTATCTGTTTGCTGAATCGATCAGCGCGCGGTCGAGCAAGATCGTCGATGCTGATTCGGTCATTATCACGTTGCGCTTTGCGGACGGATCGAATGGCAGCGTTGCGTACCTGAGCGAGGGCGACAAGGGACTCGCCAAGGAGCGCGTCGAGATATTCGGCGGCGGACGCGTGTTTGTGCTCGACGACTTCCGCCGCGCAACGCTCTATAAAGACGGGCGCGAAGAGCAAGTTGGATTGAAGACGCAGGACAAAGGCCAGCAGGAACAAGTGCGCGCGGTGTGTGCGAGCGTCTTGCAAGGCGGAGCGGCGCCGATCGCTTACGACGAACTCGCCGCGACTACACGCGCCACCTTCCGCGTGCTCGATTCACTCCGCGAGCGTCAACCTTTCGACATTTGAACCACGGATTGGACGGATCTTCAAAGGCAGATCCGCGCAGATCGGATTTTAAATTCGTGTAATGAGTGTTTAGGTTTTGATCGATGTGCGGAATTGCTGGAATCGTAGATCTTGATCCGGAACGGATGATCGCGCCGATGCTGGCGAGTGTGGAGCACCGCGGGCGCGATGATTCGGGGACGTGGGTTTCGGAGCCGATTGATGCTTCCGGACGGCGCGTGTGCCTGGGCCATCGACGGCTCGCGATCATCGACACATCTCCCGCCGGTCACGAGCCGATGCTCTCGCACGACGGTCGTTACGTCCTCACGTTCAACGGCGAGATCTACAACTACCGCGAGCTCCGCGAAGAGTTGCGCTCACTCGGTCACGAGTTTCGCACCGACTGCGACGCCGAAGTCCTCCTCGAAGCAATTTCCGAATGGGGCTGGGATGCCGTGGGTCGTCTCAACGGCATGTTTGCCTTTGCAGTTTGGGACAACAGGGACCGTACGCTCACACTCGTTCGCGATCACGTCGGCATCAAGCCGCTCTATTACGCTTTCATTCCAGCGCATGGCGATGCACCAGCGTCTTTTGTTTTCGGCTCGGAAATCAAAGCGATTCTCGCGAGCGGCCTGGTCAAAGCCGAACTCGATCCGGAAGCGATGCACCAGTTTCTGACATTTCTGTGGTCGCCGGATCCGAATACGCTGTTCGCTAACATTAAAACGGTCGCGCCGGGTCACCTGCTGCATTTTCATTACAACGAGATCAAAATCACGCAGTGGTGGGACGTCTCCTTCAACACGATCGACGAAGGGAAGAACGAAGCCTGGTGGCGCGAGCGCGTGCTCGACACGCTTGATCGCGTTGTCAAAATGGAGATGGTGGCTG
>DATNDM010000015.1:0-3842 GCA_035553235.1 Pyrinomonadaceae bacterium
GAACCAGCCGCCGCAGCGCCCGAACCGAGTGCGCCGGTTGTGCACGCAACGCAAGCCGACGCAGTTGGCGTGACGAGCTTTATCGAGATCGACGACTTCGCGAAAGTCGATTTGCGTGTGGGCCAGGTCTTGTCCGCGGAGCGTGTGCCGAAGGCCGACAAGCTGTTGCTGATGAAAGTCGACATCGGCGAAGAGCAGCCGCGACAGATACTCGCCGGCATTGCGCAGTATTACGAGCCGGAGAAGATGATAGGACGGAAAGTCGTGATCGTCGCGAATCTCAAGCCACGAAAGTTGCGCGGTTTTGAATCGCAGGGCATGGTCGTCGCCGCATCTTATGGCGAAGAAGGCCGGCCGGTGATCGCTACATTCACGGAAGACGTGCCCAACGGCGCACGACTGAAGTGATCACAAAAGGCACAAAGGACCACAAAAAGCACAAATTCATTTTTGTGTTTTTGTGCCTTTTTGTGGCTAAAAAATGTTTATAGATTCGCACGCGCATATTGATGGTGAGGAGTTCGACCGTGATCGGGAAGATGTCATTGCGCGCGCGCATGCGGCGGGTGTGTCGTTGATTCTCAATGTCGGGACTGGTGATCCGCATAGTGGCGCATTAGAGAGAGCTGTTGAATTGGGTCGAGAGAACGACAGCATCTACACAGCGATCGGCACGCATCCTCACGACGCCCGTCTCTACGACGACGCAGCCGAACAGAAAATCAAAAACCTCATCAACAACGAACACGTGATCGCGTGGGGCGAGATCGGTCTCGACTTCCATTACGACAATTCACCACGCGACGTCCAAATCGACGTCTTCAAACGACAACTTCGAGCAGCGCGCGATTGTGATCTGCCCGTCGTGATCCACACGCGTGAAGCGGAACCAGAGACGATCGAGATCCTGCAGAACGAGTACGCAGGCGCGCGACGTCGCGGCGTGTTTCATTGCTTCAGTGGCAGCACGGAACTCGCGCAGCGCGCGATCGAGATCGGCTTCATGATCTCCTTCTCCGGGATCGTGACGTTCAAAAAAGCCGAAGAGTTGCGCGACATAGCAAAGCACCTCCCACTCGATCGTTTGCTGATCGAGACGGACTGTCCATACCTGACACCAATCCCATATCGCGGCAAGCGAAACGAGCCTGCTTACGTCGTCGAAGTCGCGCGCTGTCTCGCCGCACTTCACGGCGTTGAGCTTGAAGAGATGGGCCGGATAACGAGTGAGAACTTCAACAGGTTCTTCGGATTGTAAGGTACTTTGTGCCGTTTTCGCCTCTTGTGGCAAGTTTCACATGCTGCGGCTTTGATGTTATTCTCACGCACAAATGGCGCAGCAGAACTCCTTTGATATCGTCTCTCAGGTGGACGCAGCCGAGATCACAAACGCTCTCAACCAAACCATCAAAGAAGTGCGCCAGCGGTTCGACTTCAAAGGCAGCGCCGCCAACGTCGTGCACGAAAAGAACGAACTCGTGCTCACCGCTGAAGACGAAACCAAGCTGCGCAACATGAACGACATTCTGCAGCAGAAGCTGGTCCGTCGCGGCGTGCCGTTGAAAGCGTTCAGCTACGGCAAGATCGAACCGGCCGCAGGCGGCGCCGTGTGGCAGCGTGCTGCGATCCAGGAAGGTATCCCGCAGGAGAAAGCCAAAGAAGTCGTCAAATTCATCAAGGACAGTAAAGTCAAGGTCCAGGCTTCCATTCAGGGTGACATTGTGCGCGTGTCCGGCCGCGATCGTGACACGCTTCAGGACGTTATCGCGAGGCTGAAGGATCACGACTTCGGCATTCACATGCAGTTTACGAATTATCGCTCGAACTGAAACGCTTCGGTTGTCATGACCATGTCAGGCCACACCATCGCGCTCGACGAAGAGGCAAAAATCTCAGCGCGTCGCATCTTCAGCGTCGTCGCCAATGAGCTGATGCAAGTCGAGCTTGAGTTTGAACGACAGGCGCGTTCCAACGTGCAGGTGATCGACTACCTCGGCGAGTACCTGCGTGCTTCCGGCGGCAAGCGCGTGCGACCCGCGCTCACGATTCTCGCGAACTATGCAGTCGGTGGCGATGGTTCGCGCTACAACTCGATCCGCATGGCCACCGTGATGGAGTTTCTGCACACGGCCACGCTCGTTCACGACGACATCATTGACAAAGCCGACACGCGCCGCAAACGGCCGACCGTCAACGCACTTTACGGCAACGAGACGGCCGTGCTGATGGGCGACTGGCTTTACATGTCTGCGTTCGAGACCAGTCTTGCCGAACGATCGCTGCCGATACTCGACATCCTGACGAGCGTCACGCGCAAGATGACTGAGGGCGAGATTTTGCAGTTGACGTTGCTGGGCGATGCTGAGATTTCGGAAGCGCAGTACTTTGACGTGCTCAAGCGCAAGACGGCGTATCTGTTCAGTGCGAGCTGTGAAATCGGCGCGATCCTCGGTGGCGCGAGTGAGAACGAACGGGTCGCGTTGCGTGATTACGGTCTGTACCTCGGGACGGCGTTTCAGTTGATCGACGACGTGCTTGATTTCACCTCGAGCGAAGAGGTGTTGGGAAAAGCTTCGGGGGCCGACCTGCTGGGTGGCAAAGTCACGTTGCCGTTGATTTACTTGCGCGACGCGGAGCCGGACACGCGTGAGATGATCCAGACCGTGCTGCGTGAAGGGAAGTACAGCAGCGTTCGGCAGCAGGATCTGCTTGAGGCGATCAGGAGCAGCCGAGCCCTGGAACGAGCACGCACGCGGGCCAACGAGTTCGCTGAAGACGCGCGCGCGGCACTCGATGCGCTGGCGGATTCGGACTACAGCGAGTCTTTGCGCGCGCTTCCAACCTACATCCTCGACCGCGATCGCTAAAAATTTAGCCGCGGATTTGCGCGGATGAACGCAGATCAATCCGCGTTTATCCGCGTGAATCCGGGGTTAAACCTATTGTCTAATCCGAGGAATCCACTTAGAATCCTCGACCGATGAGTGAGAACCTTCTGTCCCGCCTGGAACAGAGCCTGCGACAGTCGCGCGCAGCCCGGATGCATCTGGCCGCACGCCTGCGCGAGCTCGAGGCCGAGGCGGACACCGTCCGCGCCGAGCTCGCCGAGATGGATACGCTCGCCAGCCAGACAGAGGCCGCAATTTACCGTCTTCTTTCTTCAGTTCTCGCGTCGGGTAACATCAATCTGGGCCTGCCGTCAGACGCCGAGCTCGAAGCGGCCATGCGGCAGTCGCAACCGCAGTCACCCTTGCGCCAGCAGGTCCCGGTCGAGCGTCGTCCGCAAATCCCGACGGTCCGCAACAACGTCGAAGCGATCAGCGACCGCTTCATGGACCGCACGATTCCCCAGGCCGTGACGCTGCTGCTCCGTGAAGAAGGCGGTCCACTCCACGTCAACGAACTCTACAATCGTCTACTCGAAGGCGGCTTCAAGTTTACTGGCCAAAACCCGACCATCAGCGTCGCCGTCTCACTCAACCGCAACACTCGCTTCCGCAAAGTCGCCCCCGGCACCTTCGACCTCGTCATGCGCGATGCCTCCAAGGCTTCCTGATTGTACGGCTGATGCGCGCGATCGTTCTTTCCGCCGGCTACGGCACACGCCTTTGGCCACTCACTGAAGACCGCACCAAACCCGCGATTCCGATTCTCGGAAAACCGCTCGTCGGATATGTCGCCGAATATCTCGCCGCATACGGCATCGATGAGATCGTCGTGAACCTGCATCATCGTCCTGAGTCTGTGCGGCGTGCGCTGGGTGATGGTGGTCGTTTCGGGGTGAAGCTTCACTACGTTGAAGAGCCGGTGATACTCGGCACCAGCGGCGCACTCGACAACAC
>DATNDM010000016.1:0-5237 GCA_035553235.1 Pyrinomonadaceae bacterium
CTTCACGCAACTCAGCACTCGAGTTAACCTCTGCCGCCAACTGCTGCGTGTAAACCAGCGAGTGATAAAGCCGCGAAGACTCGCCACCCGAAAGAATCACATCAGCAACACGCAACGCATCCGAGTCAGGATCAGCCTGACGCGGCGTCAGGTACGTCAACCCAACCGCGGGCAAATCATTACTCCCGTGTTCCGTCAACCGAGTTTCACTCTTACGCGGCAGCTCTTTCACCTGCACGCGCGGCAGCGGACGCGATGGTTTCTGGATTGGAGCAAAATACTTATCGACCCACGCATCGAGCTGTTTCGAATCGAAGTCGCCTACGACGACGAGCGTCGCGTTGTCTGGCCGGTAGAAAGTCGAATGAAAATCCTGCACGTCTTTGAGCGAGGCGGCATCGAGATCTTCGATGCTGCCGATTGTGGGTCGTTTGTACGGATGTTCGAGAAACGACTTCTGTTGCAGCAGGTACTCGAAGCGTCCGTAAGGCGGTGCGAGCACGCTCTGTCGATATTCTTCTTTCACGACGTCGCGTTCAGACTTGAAGTTCGCATCGTCGACGTTCAGTCCTGAGAGTCGATCGGCTTCGGCCCAGATCAAAGTCTCGAGATAGTTCGACGGCACGACCTCGAAGTAGACAGTCACATCATCGTTCGTGAACGCATTATTGAAGCCGCCGACGTCTTCCGTCAGCCGGTCCATCATTTCGGATTTCATGTTCTTCGTGCTCTTGAACATGATGTGTTCGAAGAGGTGCGCGAAGCCGCTGCGATTCGGCGGATCGTCCTTCGATCCGACGTGATACCAGACCTGGATCGCGACAGTCGGACTCGAATGATCGGGCGCGGCCAGCACACGCAGCCCATTTGCCAGCGAACGATCGGTGAATTTGATTTGCGGCATCCGGGTTTGCGCGAACCCGGTTAACTGAAGACTTGCGAGGAGAAGGACGCTGAGAGCAAGTCGGATTGAAGTACGAACCATCAAGTGTTCTCCGGTGGTTAGTCGATGTCCAGGGGATTGCGGTAAGGCTTGTCTTTGTCTTTCTCGGCCCGCTTCATTGCTTCCTGAAACTTTTCTTCGAGAATGCGATCGCGGTCTTTCATCGAGCTGAGTTCCTGCGCGAAGATCTGTTCGCGTATCTGCTTCTGCTTGTCGAGGCCTTTGACCATCTCGTCGAACGAAGCGAGCGGTTTTGCTTTTTCCTCGTGCGAAAGAATGGCGCCGGTTTGCGCATCGATCGTCAACGTAGCTTCGCAGCACGGACAAAGGATCGTAAACCTTGAAGTGTTTGCCATGGGGTCTTCCTCCTTGCCGCGGGTAGTATAGCCACAAAAAGGCACAAATAGCACAAAGGGCGCTATGAAAAAAGGGCAGCCCAGCTTGAGCTGCCCATCGCCTAATCATCCTTCAGGAGTTTAAGACTTAAGGAATCACTTTCTTCACTGCCTTGCCGGCTTTCTTTGCGCCTTCAGCCGTCTTGGCTCCGACTTTCTTAGCGCCCTCGACGCTCTTCTCACCGATGCTCTTGCTGGCGTCGACGGTTTTATCGGCAACGTCCTTGCTGGTATCGGCGGTTTTTTCTCCTACTTTTTTGCTGGTGGAGACTGTCTTGTCCTTGGCGTCTTCGGCTTTGTCGCCTACTTCGCTGCCGACCTTCTTGGTAGTCGAAACGGTCTTGTCCTTGACGTCGCCAGCCTTGTCGCCTGCTTCGCCGGCTACGTCTTCAGCTTTATCAGCTACGAACCCCGCCGCGTCGGCAACTTTGTCGCCGGTCGCCTGGAGCACGTCTTCAGTCGTGTCTACAACTTTCTCTTCGCCACTGCGCGAGGTCGCCTTCACGGTGCGCACGCCGTTGTGAGTGGTTACTGTTACTTTGGAGATGCGCGGGTTGTTGCGGAAGGTTCTCGTCTCTGTTCGAGTGCCTTCGGAGTCCACGCTGGTACTGATCTCTGAATTATCAGGGCCGGGTGATGTTGTGGCCTGTGCTTGAGTTTGATTAGCAGTCGAGTTCGCGTTCGCATCCTGCGCGTGGTTAGTTGTACAACCGACGCCCAGCGCCGCGATCAACGGTATCGTAAAAAGGCAAATCTTCTTCGTCACGCTTCTATCCTCCTACTTACGCAAAGCTTACTCGCAATGGAGCAAGCAACGTGCCACTTCGTTATCGCAGAAATAATGGCGTTAGTATAAGCGAACGTTCACATATCATACAGGCCGCGGCGGAGACGCACAGGACGCAGAGACACGTGGACTTGAATTTAGAGTATCACTCGGCTCGTTTTTCGTTGACTTTCGTTCTGAATTCCTTTAGAAGCACAGTTACTTCAGTCAGAGCTGCCACTGAATCTCGTCAGTGTTTAGAGACCGACATCGTTGATTGCCAATCATCATCCCCAAGGAGCCTCCTCTATGCGCAGACTGTTATTTATTGCAACAGGCGCTTTTTTTGTTCTCGCTACATTGCTTCCGTTGCACCGCGGCTTCGTCGTGCAGGCCGTGTCAGACGGCGAACGCCTGGCGATGTTCAGCAAGCCCGCGGTAGTTCGCATCGTCGACGGCGCGGCCGGCAGAATCTGGTTTCAACCGCCCGGCTACCAGGGCCAGGCGTATGACGTGTCTGCGATCGGGCTCGGCTCCGGGTTTTTCATCAGCAGCAATGGCTATATCGCGACCAACGCGCACGTCGTCTCCTTTACTCACGACGGCGAAGACAAAGCGAAGCAGGCGCTCTTCTATCAGATGGTGCAGCAGATTGCGCAACAGATTGGTAAGGACCCACGCAGCCTGAACACGAGTTTTATCAACGAGCACAGCACGTTGCAGAGCTTTACGTTGTTTCACCACGTCATCATTCCGGACGGCACTGCCCTTCCCTTCGAGATCAAGCAGTACGGCGCACCGACGGGCGAGAGCAACGACCAGGGTAAAGACGTCGCCATCGTCAAGATCGAGGTCAAGGGTGCTCCGGTTTTGAAACTCGCGGACTCGGATAAAGTTCAGTTACAGGATCACGTCACCGTTATCGGTTATCCAGGCGCGGCAGACACTTTCAACTCCGGACTGTTGAGCAGCAAGTCGGCGCTCGAAGCAACGATTAATGACGGCAAGATCTCCGCGAAGAAACAGGCGTCGAGCGGCGCTCCGATCCTGCAGACCAACACGGCGGCAACCCACGGAAACTCGGGCGGCCCCGTAATCAATGATCAAAACGAAGTCATCGGCTTGCTCACGTTCCGAGGCGACACTGTGAATGGACAGGAAATCTCGGGGTTCTCTTTCATCGTGCCTTCAAACACGGTGATGGAGTATGTGAAGAGCGCCGGCACTACGAACGATCTGGGTCCGACTGACAACTTCTATCGTGAGGGCCTGAATTATTACTGGGACCAGTATTACTCCTCCGCGATTCCGAAGTTTGAAGAAGTAAAGAGACTCTTCCCGCAACACTCTGAAGTCGATCGGCTGATTCAGAGCAGCCAGCAATTGAAGGCGGAAGGAAAGGAACGATCCAACTTTTCGGTATGGATCGTCGTTGGGGTCGTAGTGGTTATTTTGCTGTTCCTCTTGCTGCTGATCCTCATCATTGCGGGAATCATGCTTGCGCGCCGGCGGAAGAAGGGCAAAAGCGCTGGTCCAGCACCTGCTCCAGCTTCGGATGGCGGCAAACCGCGACATCCGCCGACGCCAACACCGGCACCTGCTCCAGCCGCCGCAATGGCGCATTCGCCGTCACCCGCGCCAATGCCTGCACCCGCGCCACACATCATGGCGGGCGATCAGGGCATGACGATCGATCTCTCGCGAACAGTGGCGCTCACGGCTGACGACAAGTTTCCCAACTACGGATGTATCCAGTTCGTCTCCGGGCCGCTTTCCGGACAACGTTTCGACGTCAAGCCCGAAGGTGATTACATCGGACGCGACGGAGGCTCTGCGCAGATCGTGATCGGCGATCCGCGGATCTCGAAACGCCACGTGTGGATCGGAGTGAAGAATGGACGCGTTGTGATCGCGGATCAGAATTCGCGGAACGGAACGTTCGTGAATGATCCACGCTCAGCGCGCGTGTCTGAGACAACATTGAATGCCGGCGACACAGTGATTCTCGGTGAATCAGACGTCGCCCGGTTCGAGTATCGCAACTAATCAGCGTAATCGGCGTTCATCAGCGGCTCAAATAGAGAGACGAGTTTGTCGGCAGGCAGGGGTTTACTGAAGAAGTACCCCTGTATCTCGTCGCAACGAAGCAATTGCAGAAACCGGAGCTGGTCCTCCGTCTCGACGCCTTCCGCAACCACTCTCAACCGCAGGTTGTGGGCGAGCGTGACGATCGCCATCACGATCGCGGCGTCATCCGGATCAGTGTTCGCGTCCCGCACGAACGACTGATCGATCTTCAACGCATCGATCGGTAAACGCTTCAGCGCACCCAGCGAAGAAAAACCAGTGCCGAAATCATCGATTGAGATGTTGACGCCCATGTTCTTCAGCCGCGTCAGCATGTCTGCCGCAAACTCCGCATTCTGCATGATGGAGCTTTCCGTCAACTCGAGTTCGAGATACTTCGGCGACCAGCCTGTTTCTTCAAGGATCCTGATCACGGTCTGCGTCAAATCCTGATCGTGAAACTGTCGCGCCGAGATATTCACTCCGATCTGAATCGGCGCGAAACCCTGATCGCGCCAGCGGCGACCCTGCAAACACGCGGTCCGCAAGACCCACTCACCAACCGGCACGATCAAACCCGTGTCTTCAGCCAGCGGGATAAACTCGGATGGCGAGATCAATCCGAGCTGCGGATGTTGCCAGCGCACCAAAGCCTCGACACCAACAATCGCAAGGGAGTCGACTGAGACCCGCGGCTGGTAATGAAGCAGGAACTCCTCGTTCTGAATGGCGCGCCTCAAGCTACTCTCGAGCGCCAAACGTCGCGTCGCGAGCTCGTGCATGTCGGCGGTGAAGAACTGGTAGTTTGCTCCGCCTGATTTCTTTGCCTTGTATAGCGCCGCGCCTGCGTTCTTCAGCAACGTCTGACAATCCTCGCCGTCGAGTGGAAACAAGCTGACGCCAACACTCGCCGTCGCAAATAACTCGTGTCCGGGCAAATCGAACCCAAACTTCAACACTTGCGACAACGCCCCGATCGTTTCGATCACGTCTTTGGTGCCATCGATCTGCGTGCGTAACAGGGCAAACTCGTCACTGCCAAACCGCGCCACCGTGTCTGACTTAC
>DATNDM010000017.1:0-5786 GCA_035553235.1 Pyrinomonadaceae bacterium
ATGTAGTAAGTGCCGGGCAGCAGGATGTCTTTTTGTGGACCACGCTGGCCGCCATTGCCGATGAACTCGTGTCCGTCCTGGAAGTTGTCATGGCCTGCGAACGATTCGGCCACGTAATCGCGCGGGTTAAGAGGAGCTCCATCCAACGCCTCGACGAGACCGATCTGGTTCTCGTTGATCACAGTCGCGTCGAAGAGTCGTACGTTGAACAGACCGGGTTTCGCTTCATTGCCGCCTTCGATAGACGCTGACTGCGTCAGGATGCGATAGACACCGGGCGTCAGAATGTCGACCTGCGGGCCTTTCTGGCCGCCGGACTGAATGAACTGTTCGGCATCCTGGAAGTTGCGGTGGTCTGAAATCGCTTTACCGAGCAATCGACCCGGATCGAGTGGACCACCGTCAGCGGCAGTCACTACGCCAACCTTGCCCTGCGGGACCAGTGTCGCTTTCGCTACTGAAACGCGGAACAGATAAGGGTGGATGGGCCAGAGACCCGGCGGCAACGTGCGGAGCTGAATACCTTTCACGCCGCCCTGTTTGATGAACGCGATCGGATCCTGGAAGTTGTTATGCGCATTCTGCGCGCGGTCTGGGGCGAAGATGCGACCTGGAGGCATCGGTTCGCCGTCAACCGCTTCGAGGATGCCCATCTCATCAGCGCCGATCTCAATCAGGGGAACTTTGCGGACGACTTTTTCAAACGGAAACTTGATGAGATGCAAGCCCGGCTTGAGCACATCGGCTTGGATACCGACTTCGCCTTCCGTAGCTACTACACGTCCCGGCGGCATCTTTTTGCCAAAGTACCGGCGTTCTTTGATTGCGATCTCTCGTGCGCCGACGTTCACGCAGATTCGGTTCAAGATGATGATGAGGAGGATCAAAACGACGAATACCAGAAAGCCGACGCCGATCACAATTGGGATGTTCAGATTTTCCATGGTCTTTCTCTTTCGAAAAATTCAACTGGGTGAAAGTTGATGGTTAGATAGGCTTATTGTTGGACTCGAGTTCGCGGTTCGCACTAGAGAGCGTCTCTTTCAGGACGAAGCCTGCGCCTGAGGTGCGAATGCGCGATGATAATACCCAGTATTCACTGTTGAATAATGCCTGAAGTTCGCGTGCTGATACGTCTGACAAGGTACCGTCGCGCCAGGACATCAGCACGAGTTCAACTGCTCTGCCGTAATTTTTCGCGTCGTCAGCAAGTGCGGCAATGTGCAGCAAGTTTGTAGTCGTGGTTCTGTTCGGCGACTCCTGAAAAGCTTTGATTGCCTTGATCGCTTCCTGGAAAGTTTCCGCGTCGACTTTTGGGCCTTCTGCGAGCTGTTTCTCGGTCGGAGGTCGAAGCTCGTTAACGCGAAAGTCAGAAAACAAGCCACGTCGTTCTTCTGGTAGCGGAGGCAGGCCGATAGTTTCCGATCTGTTCGCGGGTTTCTGCCAGAAGTAGATGGCAATAGCGAGTAAACCTAAAACAAAAACCGAAGTAAAAAGAAAGGTGACCATCGCGGTCTGCTAGATGAGTTATACGCCTTCCCGCAGGGAAAGTTCAAGGATTAGGGACAGTTTCACTTAGAAATCAGGGCGTTAAAGAACAGCGGGTACGTTGCGAGTGACTGCGCCCGGTATTGGGGGCGGAAGCCGAACAAGATTACACGCCCTTTTCCCATCGTCACTTCCACCAGTGCCGCCTTGCCTTTGATCAAATCGCCGCCGAGTAGCCAGCCCGAGAGCAACGGATCTTTATCCGCCGGGTAGGACGCAATCACATGAACATTGGAGGCCGGCACCGACGCATCCGGATCGTTTGTTACTTCAAACACCGGCGAATCTTCGGCCCACGCAATCGTCTGTTCAGGCATTCCACTCGCTAGTGGATGAGACGTGTCGAGCTTGATGCGCAGGATCGATCCCGGCACGTAGAAATCAGTGCGTGGCAATCCACCAACAACATTGCGCAAAGGTAACTTGAACTGCTCGATCGCGAAGTTTGACGCGCGGTTAAGAAAGATTAACGTGCCGCCGGTCTCGACGAAGTAACGCAGCGTCTTAACTCCTCCTGGTCCAAGACCGCCGGTTAACTCAGGTGGCATCGAACCACTGCGATAACCTTCCAGCAGCGTACGCGCAGATTGATCCGGAATGAGTAGCGTGTAGTACTTTCCGGTAATTCCCGGTGAAGGTTTATAGACAGTGATACCGGCGCGCAGCTCTTTATCCCCGAGCACGCCGTAAGAGATGTTCTTCGACTCGAGCATCCATCTGGTCCAGCCTTCATCCTGACTCGGAACAGACGAGTGATAAATCGCGAAGAGATCGATCCGCGGTGCTGGTTGCGGAGTGTCAACAGTCGTATCCGAGATCGGTTCGGTGTTTTTTACCGCCCGAAACGGTGCTTTCACCGCCCGCACCGGAACATTCATTAGCAACGGCAATGTGTGCGCAGTTACGTCGTAAGGTGCAATCGGATGCCCTTCGCTGTCTCGCAGGTTCGGATAGTGCTGAACTTCAAGAAGCGTCTTCGCGAAAGCTGCGTAAGGCTGGTCCATCCGGACGAGTTGCGTGTCGGCTGGAAGAGTTCGTTTGCCGACTTTGAATACCGTACCTTCTTTAGCAGATGAGACTTCGACGCCGCCTCGCTTAAGGATATTCAGGAGTGCTTCGGAGTCAGGAGATGGCTCGATCAAAAAACCGAAAAGCTCACCGGGCCGGCGTGGTCGCACCGCGTCTTTCCCAATCGCAAAAAACCGTCGCAGCCACTCTTCGCGATTCGTCGCCGCATGGTCCAGCAAGAGAAACGCCGCCGTTGTCATGTATTTCGTGATGTCACTCAGGCGCCACTCTCCACCGCGCCACAGCGGTCCAAACTGCGGCGACTCTTTCTGCGGATCGTAGCCTTCACGCGAACGTAGATCTTCAAACTTCACCGTCATCGGCGTCGCGATGCGAGCGGACGCCGTTTCAGACAGCACGCGCACACCGCCGTGATAGTGCGAATAAGCACGCGCGGGGGTCCACGCATCGTAAGTCGAATTCGTGGTGATGCCTTCGAAGCCCTTGGTGCGCATCTCGGAGGCCATCCAGTTGCCGAGCTCCGTGTAACCCTGAACGATCGCCTTCGGCACGTTTGGCTCGACTGGCGCCATGTAAGGCGGCAGGAACAGTCGCGAACCGAAAGAGCCTTGCTGGTGAATATCGTGGACGATCTGCGGATGCCAAACGTTGTGAATCTTATCGACGGTTAGCTGCGTCTCGACTTGCGTGAACGCGTACCAGTCGCGGTTGTTATCGTGACCGGTGTACTTGTGATAGAGCTCAGGCGGATCGGTCCCTTCGAAAGGCGTGCCGAGTGTTTTGTCGTACCAGTTCTTGACGATATCGACGCCGTCCGGATTCAGCGACGGCACGAGCAGGATGATCGTGTTGTCGAGGATGTTCTGCACGTCCTCGTCGGTTGACGAAGCGAGACGGTGCGCTATCAGCATGCTCGACAGGTACGAACCGACTTCGGTCGAGTGAATGCCGCAAGTAATCAGGACAATCGTCTTACCGCGCCGAATCAACTCCGCTGCCTTGCGATCACGCGTGGAGGCGGGACCGAGCTTACGCGGATCGGCGAGCTGATCCTGAATCTTCTTGAACTCTTCGAGGCGCGCGAGGTTTGCGGGCGAGCTGATGGTCGCCATCACAAACGGCTTGCCCATCGTGGTGTCGCCAAGGGTTTCAAAGACGACGCGGTCGCTGGCTGCATCGAGTTTCTGGAAGTAGTCGACGACCTGATCCCACGAAGCGAGTTTCCGATCATCGCCGGGCGTGAACCCGAGAACTTCAGCGGGTGTCGGGATCTTTTTCTGGCTTTTGATTGATGGTGTAAACGCAAACAGCAAAAAAAGCAGGAGGGCAACGACTCTTATAGGCATCGGTTTTCCAGTGGAAGCGATTCTAAAATCGGGCAGACGATCCGTGTAATCCGTGTTAAATATAACCACAGATTACACGGATTTAGGCTCATTTGCAGTGTATCGAATGATCGACACGAACGCTAAGGTCGTGTAAAGTAAGGCGTCTTTCAAACCCCTGCGCACTCCCCGTTTTTCAAAATTTGTTGGAGGTCAATTTGGATGTCCACTGAAACCATCCCTGCAAACGAGTACCCAGACAAGGTCGGATTCAAGCCAGACAACCCGTACTTGACGACTTTTCGACCTTACATTCCGGCGGGCGTCAAGTTACGCGAGTTGACGATACTGCCGCTGATTATGGGAACGGTGCTCGGCATAGTCTTCGGTGCGTCCTCGCTTTATCTCGTGCTTAAGGTTGGTCTAACGGTCAGTGCGTCGATTCCGGTTGCAGTGATCTCGATCACGCTGTTTCGCGTGTTATCGAAATTGGGTTTGCGCGACGCCACGATTCTCGAAAACAACATCGTGCAGACGGCGGGTTCTGCGGGTGAGTCGATCGCCTTCGGTATCGGCGTCACGATGCCCGCGATTTTGATCCTCGGATTTGATCTCGAGTTATCGCGGGTGATGCTGGTTTCAGTGCTCGGTGGTTTGCTCGGCATCCTGATGATGATTCCCTTGCGACGCGCCCTCATCGTCGCGCAACACGGTTTTCTCAAATATCCCGAAGGCACGGCTTGCGCGGAGGTTTTGAAGGCGGGCGCTTCCGACGAATCTCGCGCCGCGGCGCGCGAGGGTTCGCGGGAAGACACCTCGGTTGTCGATCAGGCGGCGACGGGCGGCAAGACGATCATCAGCGGCTTCGGTATCGGTTTCCTGTATTACGGGATCGAACAGATCTTCAAGACGTGGAAAGAGTATCCGACCAAACTATTCAAGCCGCCGTTTGAAGGCGGTTCAGTCTCGATCGAAAACAATCCCGCGCTGCTCGGTGTCGGTTACATCATCGGACCACGTATCGCTTCAATCATGGTCGCGGGCGGCGTGCTCGCGTACCTCGTTTTGATCCCGGCGATCAAGTACTTCGGCGGTGGCTGGATGACGCCGCTCGCTCCGGAAACGACGCACCTGATCAAAGACATGACCGTTCCGCAGATTCAAAAGGGCTACATTCTTTACATCGGCGCGGGCGCAGTCGCAGCAGGCGGCATCATCAGTCTCTTCCGTTCGCTGCCCGTTATCTGGAGTGGATTGAAAGGCGGACTCGCTGATTTGCGCCGGTCGGGTGCGGGCTCGAACGACAACGCGCCGCGCACGGACCAGGACCTGTCGATGAAGTTTGTGCTGGGCGGCATCATCGCGTTGATGGTCGTGATCATGATCGTTCCGCAACTTAATCTGCGCTTCAATATCCTCGGCGCGGTCCTGATCATCGCGTTCGGATTTCTGTTCGTCACCGTCTCGTCGCGACTCACTGGTGAAGTTGGATCCTCGTCGAATCCGATTTCGGGAATGACTGTCGCAACACTGCTGCTGACGTGTCTTGTATTTCTGCTTATCGGTTGGGTCGCACCGCCGTACTTCGTCACTGCGCTTTCCATTGGCGGTATCGTCTGTATCGCTGCGTCAAACGGCGGTACGACTTCGCAGGATCTCAAGACCGGATTTCTCGTCGGCGCGACGCCGAAGTGGCAGCAGGTCGCGATCCTCGTTGGTGCTTTGACTTCAGCCATCGCGCTTGGACCAATCCTGCTCGCGATGAACCAGTCGGGCAGTGTCTACGTGCCTGTAGCTCAGAACAAAGACTTCAGTTTTCCGGCTGACTTCAAGTTCACGCCTGACCAGTACGTGCTGAGTGGTGATCAGCCGAAGAAGGAGCAC
>DATNDM010000018.1:0-3527 GCA_035553235.1 Pyrinomonadaceae bacterium
CAGGATTCGTCGTTCAAAATGTGGAGGTATGCGGGTATCGAGCCGGAGGAGTTTGATTATCGAGCGCGGAAGATCACTGCGCCGGGATATCCGCTGCGGCCTGAGATCATCGAGTCGACTTACTATCTCTATCGTTACACGAAGGATGAGAAATATTTGCAGATGGGCGAGGAACTCTGGCGCGACTTCGTGAAGCACTGCCGGACGGACGATGCGTACGCGGCGTTGAAGAGCGTGGAGACGATGGAGAAGACCGACTCGATGCCGAGTTTTCTGTTTGCGGAGACGTTCAAGTATTTCTATCTGCTTTTCGCGCCGCCAGGCACACTCGACTTCGATCGGGTGATCTTCAACACCGAGGCGCACCCCATCAGAAAATTTTAGCCGCGGATTTACGCGGATAAACGCGGATCAGCGTTAATCCGCGGCTAAAATCTCACTTGTACTCCACTCCTAAATTCTCAAACAGGAACGCAAAAATATCTCGCGTCTGCTCGATTGACTTGGTCGTGTTGCTCGCGCCGTGCGCTGAGTTCGTGTCTATGCGGATCAGGATTGGATTTGGTCCACCCTGCGCCGCCTGCAACGCCGCCGCGTACTTGTAGTTGTGCGCCGGAACTACTCGATCATCGTGATCGGCGGTCGTTATCAATGTCGACGGATATTTCGCGCCCGCTTTCACGTTGTGTATGGGCGAGTAAGCATAGAGCGCTTTGAACTCCGCTTCGTTCGCTTCACTCGAACCATAATCCGCAATCCAGTTCCAACCAATCGTGAACTTCTGAAAGCGCAGCATGTCCATCACGCCCGCCTGTTCGATCACCGCGCGAAACAACTCGGGACGTTGATTGGCAACCGCACCGACGAGCAATCCACCATTCGAGCCACCCTGAATCGCCAGCTTGCTCGGCGACGTGTACTTGTTCGCGATCAACCACTCAGCCGCGGCGATGAAGTCGTCGAACACATTTTGCTTCTTCAACTTCGTCCCCGCTTCGTGCCACTTCTCGCCATACTCACCACCACCACGCATGTTCGCTGACGCATAGACCACGCCCTGCTCGAGCAGCGCCATGCGCAGTGAACTGAACGACGGCGCGGTGACGACATTGAAACCGCCGTAGCCGTAAAGCAGCGTCGGGTTGTTGCCGTCGAGCTTCAGACCTTTCCTGTAGACCAGGAACATCGGCACGCGCGTGCCGTCTTTGCTGTTGTAGAAAACCTGCTTCGTTTCGTAGTTCTCCGGTTTGAATCCGGGAATGTCGACGGTGCGGAACACAGTCGATTTCTTACTCGCGATGTCGTACTTGTAGATCGTCGGCGGGAAGTTGAACGACGTGAAGCTGTAGAACACGTACTTGTCGTCTTTCCAGCCGCCGAACCCGCTGGCAGTTCCGAGACCCGGCAACTGCACTTCGTTTTCGAGTTTGCCGTCGAGACTGAACACATACGCGCGCGTCGCGACGTCTTTGCGCCACGAAGCGAAGAGCTTGCCGCCGGCTGTACCGACGCCTTGCAGCGGCTCAGATCTCTCGGGCAAAACATCTTTCCAGTTACTCTCGTCCGAATTCTTCGGATCGACGAGCACAACGCGGCCGTTCGGCGCGTTATGGTTCGTGCGGATCAGAAACTTGTCGCCGATGTTATCGATGACGCTGAAACTGTCGTCGCCGATTTCGGCAACGATCGGCGAAAACTGCGCGTCGCCTTTCGACAAGTCTTTATAGAAAAGCGCATTGCCTTTCTTGCCTTTGCCTCGTTCGGAAACCGTGAGGATGAGAAAGCGCTCGTCTTCGGTCGTGTCGACGTTGTGAAAACGCTGCGGGTGTTCTTTATCTTCGTAAACGAGAACGTCGGCGGATTGCGGCGTGTCGACCTTGTGAAAATAAACAGCGTGATACTCATTCTTGCTACTGAGCTCTTTGCCCTTTGCCGGCTCGGGATAACGGCTGTAGTAGAAACCGTTACCGGCCCACGAAACACCTGACGACTTCATCCACTTGATTTCGTCGGCGAGTTTATTGCGCGTGCCGATTTCCATCACGTTGAGCGTGACCCAGTCTGAACCGCCCTGCGAGATGCCGTACGCAAGATACTTCGCATCTTTCGACGGCGCGAACGCGCTCAGGACTGAAGTGCCGTCGGCCGAGAACTTGTTTGGATCGAGAAAAACTTCGGCTTTGCCGTTCACGCCTTTTTGAATGTAGTAGACGTTCTGATTTTGCAGACCATCGTTTTTGCTGAAGAAGTAAGTGTCACCATAGTGAAACGGCGCGTTGATGCGCGGGTAGTTGTAGAGCTCGGTTAGTCGTGCCTTCAGCTTCTCGCGAAAAGGAATTTTGTCGAGATAGCCGAAAGTCAGCCGGTTCTGTTCTTCGACCCAAGCTTTCGTCTCGGGCGATGTTTCGTCCTCGAGCCAGCGATACGGGTCGTAAACTTTCGTGCCGAAGTAATCGTCGACTTGTTCGACTTTTTTGGTTACGGGATAGACGAGCTTGGCATCGTTTGTAGACGAGCGCGCGGCGGTTGATCCGCCTGGCGCCATGCTCTGCGCGTTCGACCGCTGCAGGAACGGCAGGGAGAGCGCCGCAGCCACAAACAACACCGCGAACAAGGTTCTGAGCTTAGTCATGGTTCTTATCTCCGAGGCAGGAATTTGGAAGGAAATCTTAATAAAAACGGGGATAGAGTTCAAACGAAGGCGTTAACCACGGCCGACACGGATCCTTTCTCTGATCCGTAGTTTCCGTGTTAATCTGTGGCTGATGTTCAATCCGCAGCCCTTACATTATCGCCCGCTCGAATCACGCGCGAACCTCTTCGCCGACTAGTCTTCTTGGCGTTTTCATAATCGTTCCCAGGCCGGACCTTTGACAGGTTTTGGCGTGTTATTGGCCATTCTGAAGGGAGTCAAACAAATGTCTAGCACCGTACTCGCAACCCCAAAGCGCCCTGAGATCAAAACCGAACTGCCCGGTCCCAACGGCAAGAAGATCGTCGAAGCAGACGCAAAATTCGTGAATCCATCGTACCCGCGCCCATCATTCAAACTCGTCGCCGAACGCGGCAGCGGAGTCTGGATCGAAGACGTCGACGGCAACATCTTCCTCGACTGCAATGCCGGCGTCGCGGTCTGTTCGACTGGTCATTGTCATCCGGAAGTCGTGAAGGCGATTCAGGATCAGGCGGCAGAACTGATCCACATGTGCGGCACCGATTACTACTATCGTCACATGCCGCAACTCGCTGAAAAGCTGGACGCGATCGTGCCGGTGAAGTCGCCGACGCGAACCCACTTCGCCAACAGCGGTACTGAAGCAGTCGAGACTGCGCTCAAACTCGCGATGCACGCGACGGGTCGTGAAAAGTTCATTGCGTTCTTCAACAGTTTCCACGGACGCACACTTGGCTCGCTTTCGCTGACGTCTTCGAAGGCGGCGCAACGCAAGGGCTTCAAGCGCCAGGCGCTCGACGTTGTGCACGTGCCGTATCCGAACGAGTTCAATAATCCATTCAGCGCGGCTGAC
>DATNDM010000019.1:0-5246 GCA_035553235.1 Pyrinomonadaceae bacterium
GATCACACGAGTCGTTCCGGTGCCGCTGCATCCGAGACGGTTAAAGACGAGGGGGTTCAATCAGGCGACGATCGTCGCTCAGGTGGTGTCGAAAGCACTGCGGTTGCCGCTTGATGAAGTCAGTCTCGTGCGTGTTTCTACGACGGAGAAGTACCGCGCCGGGCTGGACAGAAAAGGCCGTCAGGACACGGTCACCGGTGCGTTCCAGGTAGCTCACCCGCGGCTGGTCGCAGGTGAGAATATCCTGCTGGTAGACGACGTTTTTACCACCGGCGCGACGGTCTCCACCTGCGCCAAATCCCTGATCGATGCCGGAGCCGGAAGCGTCTTTGTCTTAACGGTGGCGCGGGCGTAGGTGGTACGGTTCGAGAAGAGGATTTCTCGCGCAAAGGCGCAAAGACGCAAAGGAATCGTAAACTAATTTTGACACCCTCTTCTGCGCTCGCGTAATATCAGGCTTAATGAATGGCAGGGTTTTAGTCCTTAATACCTCCTTCGAGCCCATCAACGTGTGTACCGAAAGGCGCGCCGTAGTGATGATTTTCAAGGGGGTAGCGCGGGCGGAGGAGCACAACGGCCATATGCTCCATTCCCAAAAACTCGCCATCCATGCACCATCTGTGATTCGTTTGACGGAATACATCCACATACCTTTTGAACGTCGCTCGCTCTCGCGGAAGAACATCCTGCTGCGAGACCACTCGACGTGCCAGTACTGCGGCACCCAGTACCCGCCTTCGGAATTGACGCTCGATCATGTGCTGCCACGCTCGCGCGGAGGGGAGTCCGCGTGGGATAATCTGGTCGCCTGTTGTAAGCGTTGCAATCATCGGAAGGGCAACCGGACTCCGGAGGAATCCGGCATGCACCTGTTGCGCAGACCTCGTGGGTTCTCCTTACACGTGAACCGGCAGATCATGCGGTACTTAGGCAGAGCTGACGAGACCTGGCGAAAATACCTGTTTTACGAATCAGATCGAGAGTAGTTGGTCTCAACCCGGCGGAGCCCTAGAAAGAGGAAATTATGAATCAAACAATCCTGGCGATTGCGGGACTCGGTACCCCTGAACTCGTGGTCATCGTGCTCGTAATCTTTTTACTTTTCGGCGCCACAAGGTTGCCACAATTGGCGAAAGCCCTCGGACAAAGCAAGAAGGCTTTTCGTGAGGGTATCGAAGAAGGCGAACGCGAGGATCGGAAGCTGGAGAAGTAGCTCGTAGGGACACGGCCGGCGCTGAAGTCTCCCGCCTGCGTTCAATGACTGTGGGCCTTCTGTCCAACGACTAACGTCGCTTTCACGGAGAGCGCAAACTCAGCCTCATGCCTCTCTTCGTTTATTAACCGAGAGATCTCGCCGAACAATTCGGCCCTCTTATCTTCAGGTACGAGGGCCAGCCATTCCTGCATCAGAAACTCGGAGACGAGTGGGAAACTCAAAAACTGTTCGCCCGACTCGAAATCGAATTCCTCGATGCGCGTGAATGAGTCGACATCTCTCAAGCCCTCATCTGCCGCAAGTTGTTCGATGTCTGAGACGGTCGGCAACTCCGTAATCAACTGCTCGACGTCAGACTCGTGATCGATCAGTCCACGGTTGTGCAGCGCTTCCCAGTAAATCGAAAAGAACTCGCCGAAGCTCGACGCAGTTGGCAGTGTCATCGCGATGGTTGCGCCGGGCGCCGCGACGCGCACGATCTCGGAAAACATCTTTCGCACTCGTTGGCGTGGGACGAGTGAAGCGTTTCCGATAACTAAGTCGAAACGATTGTCTTCCAGATCGAGATTGTCGAGCTGTGTGGTCCCGAAGGTGATCTTGTCGTTGGTCGCTGTTGCTTTGGCCCGCGCGAGTTCCGTGCACTCGGGATTTTCGTCTACGCAGAGCAGTTTGAGTTTTTCGCCTGCGCGCTCGTGTATCGCCATTGCATGTCCGCCAGTGCCGGCGGCGACGTAAAGCGCTTCGCCTTCTTTGGGAAGCTCGACGTGTTCGTCGATTAGTTCCGCAAAACGTTCGCCCCAATCGGGCGCGATGAATAAGTCCTGGAGGAAAGCGAGTTCCTTCTCAGACTTCCTGTTATTCGTCACTTCCTCTTGTCTCACCCTTCTGTTCTTGTTCTGGTAAACCCTCTGGTAAGTCGTCATCTGAAAAATATTTTCTGCCTCTTAGTTGTTCCGGCAAACATTCCATCTCTTCTTTCGCAGCCGGATCGCTGTGCACGTAACGATAATCTTTGCCGTACCCGACCTGTTTCATCAGCGGTGTGACTGCGTTTCTTAGATGCAGTGGCACTGGCACGCGGGCCGTTTCTTCGGCGTCTGCTGCGGCCGCGAAGTACGCACTCTTGATTGCGTTGGACTTAGGCGCGCGTGCGAGATAGATCGTCGCCTGCGAGAGTGGAAACAGTCCTTCGGGCAGACCGATGAGTTGCACGATGTCGGCTGCGGCGGCGGCCTGGACCATCGCCTGTGGATCCGCGAGCCCGATGTCTTCGGAAGCGAGGATGCATAAACGTCGCACTATGTAGATCGGATCGGCGCCGCCTTCGATCATGCGCGCGAGCCAGTAGAGTGCCGCATCGGCGTCTGAGTTGCGCAGCGACTTAATCAGCGCGGAGATCAGGTTGTAATGTTCTTCGCCGCCCTTATCGTAAGCGTAGTGAGCGCGACCGAGCGCTTCGATCACTGTCTGTTCGGTGACCATTCTGACGCCGTTTCCGTCGGGCGTGGTCGATTCGACTGCGGCATCGAGTGCGGTAAGTGCTACGCGTGCGTCACCGTTCGCGGAGTGCGCCATTCGTTCGAGCAGCTCGTTTGAGAGTGATGGGTTAAAACGTGCGAGACCGCGGTCCGTATCGCCGAGCGCGATTTCCAGAATCGTTTTGATCTCGTCCTCTGAAAGTTGATTGAGCACGAGGACGCGGGCGCGCGAGAGTAGTGCGCCGGTGACTTCGAACGACGGATTCTCAGTCGTCGCTCCGATCAGCGTGACAGTGCCGTTTTCGACTGCGTGGAGCAGTGCGTCCTGCTGCGACTTATTAAAGCGATGGATCTCGTCGATGAAGAGCACGGTGCGCTTGCCGTAGCGTTGTTCAGCCTTCGCCTGTTGAATGGCTTCGCGCAGGTCTTTCACGCCTGAGAAGACGGCGGAGAGTGCTACGAAACGAAGGCCACTGCTTTCCGCGAGCAGACGCGCGAGGGTCGTCTTGCCGGTGCCGGGAGCGCCCCAGAGAATCAGGGATGGCAGCGCGCCGCCGCCCGCGAGTAGGCGCCGGAGGATCCGGCCCTCGCCGACGAGGTGCGTCTGGCCGACAAACTCCGACAAGGAGCGCGGTCGCATGCGCTCGGCGAGCGGGATGCCGCCGACTTCGTCCGGCGGTGCCGTCTCGGCAGCGGCGTCTTCGCTAAACAGGCTTGGTGAATTCCAGCGGTCCATGGCGCCAAAAGTATGTATAATTATGGCCGAAAACAACCAAACGCGCGACTAGCGGAATAGCCATTTTTGCGGGGGAATGATTCAGAATCTTCATTGGAACGGGATTGTGGGAATCTGCGTATAGTTGGCGGCGGGCGATAGACCCGGAATTTAGGGGCTCGCGAAAGCGATTGGAGAGCAGACGATGAAGGATACGAAAAACGTTCTCAGAATCATTGGGATGATTTTTCTGGCTGTCTTTGTTTTTGCGGTTGTCCTGCCGCTGGCGTTAAAGGTGGTGGGAATTACATTGGGCATCATAATCGGACTGGCAGTACTGTTAATCAAGGTAGCGGTGACACTGGCGATTGCCTACCTCGTCCTTGTCGGTATCCGTGCCCTGCTACGTTAAGCCACAAAAATCACAAGAGTTAAGCCACAAAAGGCACAAAGGAGATCGACTCTCTCTTGTGTCTTTTGTGCTTTTTTGTGGCTAGACGTTGAAGCGGAAGTGGACTACGTCGCCCTCTTGCATGATGTAGTCTTTTCCTTCGAGGCGGAGGAGGCCCTTCTCACGGGCCGCGGCGTATGAGCCGGCTGACATCAACTCTTCGTAGCTGACAATCTCCGCGCGGATAAAGCCGCGCTCGATGTCTGAATGAATCGTGCCGGCTGCCGTCTGAGCGCGCGTGCCCTGCGGAATGGTCCAGGCTCGAACTTCTTTCTCACCGGCAGTCAGAAACGACATCAAACCGAGCAGGTGATACGCGCTCTTGATCAACTGGTCCACACCGCTCGTTTCGACATTCAGACTCTTCAAATAATCGATACGTTCTTCCGGCGGCAACGCGACGAGATCTGCTTCGAGTTGTGCGCAGATGACCACGCACTCCGCAGCCTCCTTCGCTGCGATCTCGCGCACTGCAGTCACCATTGAATTATTCTCCAGATCAGCGAGCGCTGACTCTTCAACATTCGCCGCGTAGATCGTCGGCTTCGTCGTTAACAGAAAAAAGTTCCGCGCGACAGCTTTCTCGTCCTCGGTGAGCACGACAGTCCGCGCCGATCGACCTTCTTCGAGCGCTGGTTGGATCTTGTCGAGTACGTCCAACTCCTGGCGCGCGATCTTGTCGCCGCCTTTGAGGTTTTTCTGCGCCTTTTCGCGTCGACGCTCGACTGTCGCCAGGTCAGCAAGCGCGAGCTCGATTTGAATCGTCTCGATGTCTCGTACCGGATCGACAGCACCCTCAACGTGCACGATATTCTCATCTTCAAAACACCGCACCACCTGCACGACCGTATCCGTCTCTCTGATATTTGCGAGAAACTGGTTCCCGAGTCCTTCACCTTTCGACGCGCCGCGAACGAGTCCTGCGATGTCGAGAAACTCGACCGTAGCCGGCACGATCTTCTCAGTCTTAACGAGCCGGGCGAGCGGATCGAGACGCTCATCAGGCACTGAAACAACGCCGACATTCGGCTCGATTGTCGCGAAGGGATAGTTAGCCGCGAGTGCGGATGACTGCGCCGTCAGCGCGTTGAATAACGTCGACTTGCCCACGTTGGGCAGCCCCACGATGCCTGCTCTTAACATGATTTGCCTCGCGCAGAAACGTAACCGAAGGCACGAAAAAGCGCAAAAGCACAAATGAGGTTTCTGTTTTGTGACTATGTCCTCTTCGTGGAGGCTTTGCACAAAGAGTGCCGAATTATTGATTTCTCTGCGCCACCTCTGCGTTCTCTGCGTCTCTGCGGTTAACTAATTCAGCAATAACTCACCGCAGAGACGCAGAGAACGCTGAGGTGGCGCAGAGAAAAGCAATGTCACCGACTTTTT
>DATNDM010000020.1:0-7770 GCA_035553235.1 Pyrinomonadaceae bacterium
ATGAGGAAGCTCTTCTGGGGGCAGTACATCTTGAGATGGCACGCTCCGCCAATCCCCGACAACCCCGCGCCGACGACGATTACATCCACGTGCTCCACGGTGCGCCAAACTACTCGCGCGCCGCAGCAGTGTCAACTTATCCACACATTGGTGGTGTCTTGTTTAGATTCTCTGTGCAACCTCTGTGTTCTCTGTGCCTCTGTGGTTGAGTAATTCTTGACAAATATTCACCACGGAGACACAGAGAACACAGAGGTTGCACAGAGAAGAAGCTCAAACTACGACATTGTTTTGCTATATCTGCGGAATCTGTGGATGAAGTCTATCGAAGACGCATGACCTCACATATAATGTACCGGTCTCCTGAGTAAATCTAAATTGCGTCGGTCCAGGAAGGTATATGACGTTACTCGATCTGCTGATCTTGCTGATAGTCGCGGGGCTTTGTGGGGCGTTGGGGCAGGCGATTACGGGGTTTTCGCGTGGTGGCTGCCTCGTGTCGATTGCGCTTGGTTTTGTCGGCGCCGTGGTCGGGATGTGGCTGGCCAGAACGCTGGGGCTCCCGGAGCTATTCGCCGTCCGGATTGGCACGACTAACTTCCCGATTGTGTGGTCAATCATCGGCGCCGCCTTGTTCGTTGCCGTCATTTCACTGCTGACAAGACGTTACTATTGAACCGCGCGATTCAACGATAGGACGCACGATCAATGACCCTATTCCCCGATGACTCACCGAAGAGTCGCGACGAGTTTGAGCAAACGTTCCTCACGAATGCTACGACCTGCGGCTGGGAACCACATTCGCTTTACAGCGTCTTTACACAGTACGATCAGGAGTATTACCTGAACCAGGCGCAGGCGTTCCTGTGCAAGTACAAATGTTTTTATGCCATCGCCAAAACGATCTCTCCCAAAAAGATCATCGAAATGGGTACTTGTGCCGGATCGAGTGCTGACGCTTACATGAGCGCCGCACCTGACGCGGAATACCTCGGCATTGACGTGTTCAACTTGAACACACGACACGACGACCAGTCTTCCTGGGATCCTTATGACGTGGCGCGGCGGTTATTCGAGTCGAGGGGATTCCAGAACTATCAGTTGCTCAAAGCGGATTTGCGGAGCTTAACTGCGCTCCCTTATCAAGCTGATTTTGTGATCGTCGACGCGGCGCACGATTTCGACAGCGCGTATGCAGATTTGAAGCTGGCGATGACCGCTGCGCAGACGTTCATTTTTGTCGACGACTCTGATGACGTAAACGGAGCAAAGCCCGCCATCGAGCAATTCTTATCGCAAGAGCTAAACGGTCGAGTAGATTACACAGTCCACATCGCGTACATGGGCGGCGGATTGGTGATCAAATTGAAGAACACGTACGCCGCATAAGCAAGAGTCACTCACTATAGGCGCCATCCAAATTCTTGCAACAAAATTAGCGAACTGACTCACTTCGCTAACGGAAGAAATGATTTCTCACTCAGTGTCATATACGAACGAAAGGTTCGTAATCAACGCTTCTGGACGACTCGGCGTCGCATAAGAGCCGGAACGCCCATCGCGACGTGACAGATTGCCGTCGCTGTTTCTTCCAGAGGCCCTTTCAACAGATTGAATTGCTGACCCGGGAATCAAGAGATGCGGGAACATGGCGTTCCGCTTTTGCCCCATTCCCGAGCCGTTACAGAGACGCGCCGCATCCCTTGTCACGGCGTCCCATCAACGTACATTTGCCCAAGATATGGAGACTCACGATGGCTGAAAATAATCCCAAGCCCAGCGAACCCATCAAACCGGAACCGGCTCCAGAAACCGTCTGGACGATCATGGTTTATCTCGCCGGAGATAATAATCTGGCCGACGAATGCGTGTTCGCTTTGACACAGATCAAAGAAGTGGACACAGATAAACGAGTCAGAGTTGTCGCCCAATTCGATCCTACCGGACGAAGGGTCAGGACCCGACGATTCACAATCAACAAGGCACTAAAAGACGGAACACTCCAAAACAAAGCTTTGCCACAGGCACCACAATTCCAGGGTTGGAAAAATCGAGGAAAGATCATCGAGGACACACTCGAAGGCAACAACCCGTTGCCAGAAGGAACAGTCCGCTTTTCCGACGACGCGCCGCCAGCTCGCCAGGTAGTTAAGCCGAACGACGTCGTTGATGGTGACAGCGGCGATCCAAAGTTTCTTTTCGACTTCATCAGCTGGTCAGTCGAAAATTTTCCGGCCGACCATTACATGGTTGTGCTCAGCGGACACGGCGGCGGTGTGACCGAACAGGAGTTCCTGTTTGATCAAACTTCCAAAGGCACGTTGACCATTGCCGAACTCGGCCGCGTGTTCAAGCGAATTCACGGAGAAGGAGGTCTCAAAAACAAGAAAGGCGAGCCGCTGCAAATCGACATCGTCGGCATGGACTCCTGTTTGATGAGCATGGCTGAGATCGCGTACGAACTGCGCGACTCCGTGAAGTACATGATCAGCTCCGAGAGCTTCGGCCCGCGCTCCGGTTGGCCGTACGGGCGCATGATTGAACGCTTAAATAAAAGCCTCGATGCCGGACAAAGCACACCCGAGGATCTTGGACTCATTACGATTGACGAGCACGTCGACTTTTACACCGAATACGCGGTGACCGACGGTCTTTCGGTCGACATTGCAATGATGGATCTCGAACGCGCGGACGAGTTAACCAACGCCATCCACACACTCGCGGAAGTGTTGATCGGTGAGTTGAAAGTCGGGAAGAGCCGAAAAGATCGGCAGCTACCTTCCGACTTCCTCGACCAAATTGTCCTTGCCCATTGGGAAGCGCAATCGTATAACGGAGAGGTCTACGTTGATCTGCGCGACTTCTGTGAGTGTCTGACGAGGCGGTACAATCCCCGCGACATCACACCGGTTCCAGACACTGATCCCAAAGCAGACGAGGTTAAAGACAGGATCAAGCGGCGAACGGCAGTACAAGCCGCTTGTGAACAGACGGTGAACGCGATCGCGGCTTTGGTGAAGAAGTCCTGTTACATGGGAGTCGACTTCCAATATTCCTTTGGAGTGTCGATCTATTTCCCGTGGGCTGAAGTCGACCCGGATTACAACGACACACAGCTGTCGTTCGTTGCGGCCTCAGGCTGGAAAAACTTTCTCGAGGCCTACGTTGATATCACGCGGCGGCCGCCTCGCAACTTCGAACCTGGCCAACTGGAAGTGATTGGGCTTGACCGAGTGCGGAAGACGCCGACCGACCAAAGAGGTCCGTCTAATCTTCTCATCCGCAGCATGCGCAATCCGCCGATCGATGTAGTCGAAAAAGGTCTGAGTGACTGCACGAAAGACCGGCTTGGACTAAACGAGTGAGCATTCGAAACAGACATCCGCAGATTACGCAGCTCGTTCTGCGTAATCTGCGTAATCTGTGGACCGCAATTGAAGTTGCGACAGTGATCGTGTGGGCTTTCGTGTTGTCCATCATGATTGCTGCTACGACGTCAGTGTGCGCGCAGGAAGCCAATTCCGAACTGGCCGCACGAAAATACGAAGAAGCTGCGTCACGATACCGAAGCGCGGGCGACTCCGCCGGCGAAGCGGCAGCACTCGCGAAACTGGCCGAACTACTCCCGTTCTCGTGTGACTTTCAGAAAGCCCTAAGCGTCTCTGAACGTTTGTTGTCTCTGAGTCGTGCGTCTGGAGACCTCGCCGGCGAACGTCAGGCCACCGCACATCTTTGTTCCCTGCACAGTTCGGTTGGCGAAACTGAACGTGCACTCGATGAGTGTAATCGCGCCCTGGCTCTTGGTTCCAGGAGTCAGGATCCCGGAGTTGAAGCTGAAGCGCTGAATGGCCTCGGCGATATCTATTACAGTCGCGACGACGTGGCGAAAGCCATCGAATTTTACAGTCGAGCCGAGGAGATTTGGCGCCGCCTCGGTAATCAGCGAGGCGAGGCAAGAAGTTTGAAGTACATCGGCTTTGCTTACTCGACTCTGCGCGAGATCGGCAAAGCCTTCGCTGCGTATCAACAGAGTCTCACGGCGTGGCATGCTTCCGGAGATAAAGTCGGTGAGATAGATACGCTAATCGCGATGGGATTTTTGAATGCGAACATCGGCGATACGCAGGAATCGCTCAATCTTTACTTCCGGGCAATGGATCTCAACAAGTCGAGCCGCTGTCGTGACCTGGAAGGACCTCTTTTCAGCGGACTTGCGTACGCGTACAGCACTCTGGGTGAGAAGGACAAAGCGCTGTTCTATTACCAGCAGGCCTTCGCGAGTTATCACGAGCAGGGAGATCGTTGGGGTGAGGGGGCCGTCAAACTGAGCATCGGAATGGTCTATGGTTCGCTCGGAAAATACGACGATGCGCTGAAAAACTACAACGACGCGCTCGAGACCTATCAAAAGCTCGGCAGGACGCGGTCGGTGGCGCTGGTTCTGCGGGAGATCGGACTCGTATATGACAGGCGCCGTGACTATGGTTCAGCGCTTGATTATTACCGGCGCTCACTCGACAAAACGGATTCGGAAAAGGATCCGGGTGAAGTCGCTTACACACTCGATTACATCGGTCGAATTCTCGAACGCTCGGGCGATCAGCAAAAGGCGTTGGACCATTACGAGCGGGCGTTGAAGCTCAATCGCGCTGTGCAGGACCAGTACGGCGAAGCACTGACGCTCTCTTCGCTGGCGCGAATCCAAAATCAACTCGGCGATTTGAAGCTGGCTCGTAGTTATATCGAAGACGCGTTAAAGATCACGGAACGCGTGCGGTCAAAAGTTACGAGTCAGGATCTCAGAGCTTCCTATTTCGCTTCCGTCCGCAACGAGTTTGAGCTCTATGCAGACGTGCTCATGCGTTTGCAGCAAAAGTTTCCGCAAGATCGTTTCGATATGGCTGCTCTCGAAGTCAGCGAGCGCGCCCGTGCGCGGTCATTACTCGAAAGCCTGTCGGAGTCGCGGATCGATATTCGTCAGGGTGTAGATGAAGGATTGCTGAAAACTGAACGAGAGTTGTCTCGCGACCTGAATGCGAAAGCTGAACGACGCATTCAACTGCTGGCGAACGCCGGTTCCGCAACTCAGTTGGCTGCGTTGGATAAGGAACTCGAAGCGTTGACGATTCAGCATCAGCAAGTTGAGGCGCGCATAAAAGCTTTGAGTCCGCGCTACGCCGAGCTGGTGCAGCCGTCACCACTGACAGCAAGTGCGATTCAACGCGACGTGCTCGATTCGAACACAGTGCTGCTCGAATATTTGCTTGGCGATCAACGCAGCTGGCTTTGGGTTGTAACGCCCGAGGCGGTCAAAACCTTTCCGCTGCCGTCGCGAACTGAAATCGAAACAGCCGCGCTACGTGTCTACACACTCTTAACTGAGCGCAATCGTCTTATTCCGAACGAAGAAAGCAAACAACGACTTGAGCGGATAAGTGCGTCGGATAGTAAGTATGAAGTTGCAGCCGCCGATCTCAGTCGAATCATCCTCGGTCCGGCGGTGGGCGAGTTAGGCTCAAAGCGGCTCGTGATCGTCGCCGATGGCGCGCTGCATTACATACCGTTCGCTGCGCTGCCGGATCCTGCTTCCTCGTCGGCCGCGCCGCTTATCGCTAAACATGAGTGTGTGAATCTGCCTTCAGCTTCTGCGCTCGCGCGCATGCGCGAAGAGATACGCGGACGTCCGAGTGCGCCCAAGACTGTCGCGGTGTTGGCTGATCCGGTTTTCGACAAAATTGATAACCGAGTCAGCTCAACGAATTCCGGCAAACCAAAGTCTCGCACCAAAGGACTGGAAAATCCCGACAACCAAGCCGACTCATTGGCACGACGCGCATTGAGAAGTTTCGTTGAGAACACAGACAGCTCGTTTGCCCGTCTCCCATTCTCGCGACGCGAAGCGAAAGCCATCATTGAAATGGTGCCGAAGACTGAAGGGCTGTTGGCGCTCGACTTCGATGCTAATCGTGCGACTATCACGAGCAGTGAGATAGCGAAGTATCGCATCGTCCATTTGGCTACTCACGGTTTTCTGAACAGTGAGTATCCGGAACTATCCGGCATCGTTCTGTCGCTAATCGATGAACAAGGCCGTGAGCAGGACGGCTTTCTGAATCTGAGTCAGATCTACAATCTGAAGCTGAACGCTGACCTCGTGGTCTTGAGTGCCTGCCAGACAGCCTTAGGCCGAGATATAAAAGGTGAAGGCCTGGTCGGTCTGACGCGAGGGTTCATGTACGCCGGCGCTCCTCGCGTCGTGGCCAGCCTTTGGCAAGTGGACGATGCCGCCACTGCTGATCTCATGCGCGAGTTTTACAAAGCCATGCTCGTGGACGGCATCCGACCCGCGGCGGCCCTGCGCACCGCCCAGGTGCGCATGTGGGAACGGAATCAGCAGTTGTCTCCTTACTTCTGGGCTGCGTTCACGTTGCAGGGCGAATGGAGATGAGCCCGGCAAAGGCAGTTAAACTTTGCGAATCTGCTGGGGCGTCCCGAACTTTCCTTTCCTCA
The DNA here is from genome assembly GCA_035553235.1 of Pyrinomonadaceae bacterium. GTDB lineage: Bacteria > Acidobacteriota > Blastocatellia > Pyrinomonadales > Pyrinomonadaceae > PSRF01. Next base: position 6,511 of record DATNDM010000020.1, read on the forward strand.
TAAAAACAGCGAGAATGGCGCTGCGCGCAACACGGTTCAGTCTTCCTGACCTTCCGCCGCACACATCAGATTAACCCTTTCAGACGGAGTATGCTGCGTGGATTCCCCGACCTCTTTTAAGAAAGAGTGGGTTCTCACTAAAGAAGCATTAGACAATTTCCTGGCCCGGCTCGACGTCGACCGCGATCGTGCCGGCCAGAAGTACGAGGGCGTCCGTCTGAAGCTGCTGAGGTATTTCCAGTGGTGTGGGGCGGTTGCGCCCGATATGGAAGCTGATGAAACAATTAACCGTGTAGCGCGAAAAATCGAAGAAGGCGAAAACGTTTACAACCTGAACGCCTACATATACGGCGTCGCGCGGCTCGTCAACGCGGAATCGCTTAAACTAAGAACGCGGAACCAGCAAATCGTTGAAGAGGTTCACGACATCGAGGCGCCGGCCACGGAGGACGACACGGACACTTCCCGGCGGCGCGGCTGTTTTGACCGTTGTTTGCAATGTCTTCCTGAACGCAGTCGCGAGATCGTCATCGGATACTACCAGTTTGATAAAGGCGAGAAGATCGGCCATCGCAAGCAACTTGCAGCGAAGCTTGGGATGACGTTGAATGCTCTACGGATCGCTGCCCATCGCATTCGCGTTAACCTGGAGTCATGTGTCAAGGAATGTCTCGGGCATGCGTGAAATCGATTTCCGCTTTTTTCCACTAAGGTTGAGTGGGAGCAGGAGTAGTCTATTTGTCAGGTAAGACTCAATCGCGGGCGCAGTTAACTCGGTATTTGCTTGGTTTGGTTTCACCGAGCGAGCGTGAACGTTTGGAAAGCGAATATTTCACCAACGACGACACGTTTCAGGAGATCCTGAGCGTCGAGGATGATTTGATCGATGCGTACGCTCGAGGAGAATTGTCGGCGACGGAGCGGCGTCACTTCGAAGAGCGTTTTCTCAACTCAGCAGCGTCACGCGAGCGAGTGCAGTTTGCTCGTACGCTGGCCGGATTTGTCGGTGACACTCCATCCTCGGAAGACCCCGCACCGTACCAGCCGGGATTCTTTGCGAGTTTGCGGTTGGCGCCGATGGCGTTGCGTTTCGCTGGCGTCGCGTTGCTCGTGCTGGTTCCCGCAACTATCTGGCTCGCGATTCAGCAAGGCAGGCTGCGGAATGAGTTACAGACGCTGCGTGCTGAGCGCCATACTCTGGATCAGAAAAACGATCAGTTGCGGCAAAGCGCTGACGCTGAGCGCACGCGCAATGCCGAA
>DATNDM010000021.1:0-4162 GCA_035553235.1 Pyrinomonadaceae bacterium
GTGCGGGTCGGGAATGCGAACTCCAGGCCCGCGCGGCGGAAGGCGTACCAGATCCGTTGCCGAATCAGGGCGTCGGTGTCGTTGTATTTCGCGTAGTCAACCAGCCAGTATTTCACTTCGTAATCGATGCCGTTGTCGCCCAGATTTCTGATTCGGACTATCGGTGTGACCTTATCCGAAACATTGTCCGCTTCACGCACGGCCTCGCGCACGACGTGGATCGTCTTCGCCGGAGAGTCTGTGTAAAGAGTATTAAAGAAGACAACGCGCGCGTTTAGATTGTCGCGCGGACAAACCTCGATCGGCTCTTTAGCGGCATTGCTGTTGGCGATTAGGACCACGTGGTTTGAGAACGTCCGGATCTTGATTGCGCGCCAGCTAATCTCCTCGATGACGCCTGTGTGCCGGTTTGCCCCCACTGTGATCACATCGCCGACCTGAAACGGCCTGTCAGCCTGTAGCGAAATACCGGCGAAGAAGTTGCCGAGCGTGTCCTGAAGCGCAAGACCGAGAATCACGCCGAAGATCGCGGAGGTCGTGAAGAGCGCCCCGAGTTTAACGTCCGGGAAGATGTATGTGAACGCAATGAGAAAGAAGATCGTGAAGGCGACGATCGTGAAGATATTGCGAATGAGCGTCGGAGCGTCAATCCGTTTGAGCTGGTACGCGAGATTGAAGAAGAGCCAGTTGAGTGCGCGAACGAAGAGATATCCGATGATCCCGATTAGGATCAGCTTAATGACGTTGACTACTGTGTCCGCTGAACCAGACGGGTTCGCTCCCATCCGATGCTCGAGCAGCGTTTTCACATCGCCGGCGAGGGACCAAAACAGATACGCCGCCAGCAACGCGGCTGCCGACACAGCGAAGAAGAGAATGATCTTGTTAGTAGAACGAGGACGAGCCATCCGTGTCTCACGTGTTCATCTGTGGCCAAACAACCCCGGAAACAGACTGATCAGTATAAAGAGGAGCGACAGAATCGTCACGATAATTGCGGTCAGCCACGCGGCAATATTATAGAGCGGACCATTCACGTACCGGCCCATCACCTCGCGATTGTTCACGAGTTTCAGCACCGCGAAGAGCACGATCGGCAGCAGCAGGCCATTGATTACCTGCGTTACGAGCAAGACGCGGATGAGCGGCAGGTTCGGCACGATCGCGATCGCAGCGCCGACAGCGACGAGGAAAGTAAACGTCCCGAGGAAAATCGGCGCTTCGCGAAAACTGCGCGAGACGCCTTTTTCGAAGCCGAGAGCCTCGCTGATTGAATACGCGGTCGCTAACGGCAACACGCCCGCCGCAAGCATCGAAGCCCCGAGCAGTCCGATTCCGAATAAAGTCTCCGCGTATCGTCCGGCGAGTGGTCGCAAGGCGCGGGCGGCGTCGGCCGCGGTATTTATCTGGATGCCCGTGTTGTGAAGTGTCGCCGCGGTCGAGACGACGATGAAAAACACGATTAGGATCGCAAAGATCGTCCCGACCCACACGTCGAGTTTTGTCTTGAAGTAGTCGTCTGGCGTCACTCCTTTTTCGACCACGGACGACTGCACATAGACCTGCATGTACGGCGAGATCGTCGTACCGATCACCGCAACAAACGTGAACAGAAACGCGGATTCGAGCCTGAACTCGGGACGAACCAGACCGACCGTGACTGCGCCCCAATCAGGTCGCGAGAGAAACGCCGACACGATGTAGCCAAGAAACACAAGCGACATCAAGAGAAACGCGCGCTCGACCTTTTTATAAGAACCTTTCACGATGAGAAACCAGACGAGGATCGCCGCGAGTGGCACGGAGATGTAATGCGACGCGCCGAATAGCTCAGACGCCGCGGCGATACCGACAAACTCCGAAACCGTCACACCCGCATTAGCAACCAGCAGCGCGAGCATGATGACCGCAGTCCAGCGTACGCCGAAACGTTCGCGGATCAGATCGGCGAGGCCCTTGCCCGTGACCGCGCCCATGCGAGCGCACATCTCCTGAACGATACCGAGACTGATTGTGATGGGAATCAGGATCCAGAGGAGTGAATAACCGAAGTCGGCGCCCACTGAGGCGAACGTTGCGATGCCCCCGGCGTCATTGCCGGCGTTGGCAGTGATCATTCCCGGGCCGAGAATTGCGAGATAAGCGAGCAGCCGACTGCGGCGTGCCACCGTGCGGCGCACACCCTGAGCGCCACGACGCATCAAGCGACGTCCGGCAGCCCGCACTGCTGCTCGAGGTTCCGCCATTTGGAGGGTCTCCGTCCTTCATAACGCCGCAAAAAGCACCAGGAATTTAGCCGGAAAAAGGCACAAAAAGCACAAATCGATTAATACTAAACTTCCAGCGTCGTGTCTTCCCTTTATTTGTGTTTTTTTGCTTTTTCGTGGCTAACCGAAGAGCCGTGGCAGGCGGTGGCGCCAGTCCTTGGGCAACAGGATTTCCATCGCGTCGTCGACCGTGATGATGCCGAGTATATCGCCTGCCTCATCGATCACCGGAAGCGCCAGCAGATTGTATTCGGCAATGCGTTGCGCGACTTCCTTTGCGGGCTCGTCGGGCTCGGCTCTTTGAAACTCCGTTCGCATGATGGTCTCGAGCGGCAGCGACGGATCCGCGAGGATCAAACTTCGCAACGCGATCACGCCGGCAAGTTTCCACGATCCTTCTTCCTCGACGACGTAGAGGTAATAGATCATGTTTGGCGTTTCCGCCATCTCGCGTAGTCGTGCGAGTGCTTCGCCGACGGTGAGCGCGCGCGGCAGCGTGACAAACTCAGTCGTCATCAATCCGCCCGCGGTGTCGTCTTCGTAAGGAAGCAGTTCGACGACATCAGCCTGCTCGTCGTGCTCCATCAAGCCGAGCAGCTCTTCCGCTTTTTCTTCGGGTAGATCGCCGAGCACGTCAGCGGCTTCGTCAGGCGACATCCACTCGAGAATGTCGGCGGCGCGCTCCTGGTCCATGTCGCCGAGTATGCGTGCCTGGCTCTCGGCCGGCATCTCTTCGAGCGTTTCGGCTGCGGTCTCGTCGTCGAGGGCTTCAACAACTTCCGATCCGTGATGATAAGAGAGTGCTTCGGCGAGTCGCGCGATTTCGACCGGATGCAGGCGTGCGAGCTTGTCGCTCGATGATTTCAACTGCACGGTCGCTGCGTCAGTGGCGAGATAACCGACATCAGCCCAGTCGAGAACTTCGACAGGTTTTCTCGTCCCGGCAAAACCGGCGGGCGCGAGTCGTCGCCAGAGTCCCTGAAGACTCACGTCTGCGCCGGTCACACGCCATTCACCGGCAGCTTCGATGATCTGAACATCGTTAACGCGAACTACTCGTTTGCCGTCGACGTCGATCAACTGTTTGTCGAGCACGTCGCGCGCGAGCAGGACTTCACTCTCGCGACGCACAAACGGACGGAGGTCGAGGATATCTGAATTGAGGCGCACGCCGTGTTGATTCAACTGCGTGATGCGCCAGCGCGAGAGGAAAAAGTCACGGCGACGATAGCGCGCGACGAGACCTGTGACCGGCGGATGATCGTCAGCCCCGAGACGGACGATGACGTCTTTCACAGTCGCGACACGCAAACCCTCGAGATCGCGTATCGGGCGTCCTAAGACCTGCGACAAGTAGAGCATGCCTGCATAATACAAGCCACGGATGAACACGGAAAAGGCGGATCACAGCTGATCCGCGTTTTCAGTGTTCATCCGTGGCTATTTAATTCAGCAGGCTGAGGGCGTGTTCGAACGCACGATCGTGACGGGAATAAACGTCGGAGCGGGTGACGGGCACGAGCTTGTCCGGTTTGACCCCGGCGCCTTCGAGTCGCACGCCGGCGGCGGTCTTGTAGTCAAACTCACTGACATCCAACACGCCCCCGTCGGGCAGCGCGTGCCTGCTTCGAATCGCCAGCACGCAGCCACACGTGCCGCTGCCGATAACCTGCGCGCGTCCCTTCGCCTGAAACGCGGCCGCGAGGATCTCCGCAGCGCTCGACGTGTTTTCACTCGTCAGTACAACCAGCGGCAGTTTGATCGGCGCGACTGCCGAACTACGCCACACGCGTTTCGGAAACGTTTGTAACTCAAACGACGCCCCGGAACGATCGGCAAACTTGCCAAGATTCGTGCCTTCATCGAGAAACAGCGACGCCACATCGGCCATCGCC
>DATNDM010000022.1:0-11473 GCA_035553235.1 Pyrinomonadaceae bacterium
AAACAAGCCGGAACAGGTGATCGAGAAGATCGTCGAAGGACGCCTCAACAAGTTCTACGAAGAGACAGTGCTCGTCGACCAGCCGTTTGTGAAAGCGCCTGAGAAGACCGTCGGCGAGCTGGTGACTGAGAAAGTTTCCAAGACGGGCGAGCGCATCGCCGTTCGTCGATTCACGCGCTACAAGATGGGCGAAGGGCTCGAACGCCGCCAGGAAGATTTCGGCGGCGAAGTCGCTTCGATGCTCGGCTAAGATTTCTCACAGAAGGCGCGAGGTTAGACTTCTCCTTTGCGTCTTTCTTTGCGCCTTTGCGTGAGTAAAAATTGATGACAAGTCAGATCGAAAAATCGGATTTAACTTACCGCCGGGTGCTTCTTAAGATCTCCGGCGAAGCCCTGATGGGTGAGCAAAACTACGGCATCGACGTCAACGTCGCGCGCAGTGTTGCCGAGGAGATCAAGGCGGTCGGCGAACTCGGTGTACAGGTGGCCGTTGTCGTCGGCGGCGGTAACATCTTTCGCGGCGTCTCCAAGAGCGCCGGCAACATGGACCGCTCGTCAGCCGACTACATCGGCATGCTCGCCACAGTGATGAACGCCGTCGTCTTGCAGGACGCACTCGAAAAAATCGACGTGCAGACACGCGTTTTGTCGGCGATCGATATTCCGCAGTTAGCCGAGTCGTTCATTCGACGGCGTGCCGTGCGTCATCTCGAAAAAGGTCGCGTCGTCATCTTTGCGGCCGGCACCGGCAATCCATACTTCACGACCGATTCGGCCGCTGCGTTGCGCGCGCTCGAGATCAAGGCCGACATCATTTTGAAGGCGACGAAAGTCGCTGGTGTTTACACTGCCGATCCGATGATCGATGCGACCGCCGAACTCTTTAACGAGATTACTTACCGGCAGGTGCTCGAGCGGGAGCTCAAGGTGATGGATGCGTCCGCGATCTCTTTGTGCATGGACAATAACCTGCCTATCATCGTCTTCAACATGCGCGAGCCCGGAAACATCAGACGCGTCGTGACTGGTGAGCGCGGCGTTGGAACCAAGGTTGGTTAAATTCTTTTCAGCGGAGTCAACGACATGAATGAAAAGGACGTAATCAAGGAAACACGGCCACGAATGGAAGGCGCCGTCGACGACTTCAAACGCAAGCTGGCTGCTATTCGCACGGGTCGGGCGGCTGTGAGTATTCTCGACAACGTGATGGTTGATTACTACGGTACGCCGACCCCGCTCAATCAGATGGCGTCCGTTCACGCACCCGAACCGCAGATGCTGACCGTTCAGCCCTGGGATCAAACTCAGCTTGGAGCAATCGAGAAAGCGATCCGCGCCGCGGATCTTGGCTTAAATCCGTCCAATGACGGCAAGCTCGTACGCATTCCGATTCCGCCACTGAATGAAGAGCGTCGCAGACAACTCGCCAAACAGGTCCACGACACCGCCGAAGACCATCGCACCGCGATTCGCAACGTCCGACGTGACGCCAACGATCGTCTGAAGAAGATGATGAAAGATAAAGTCATCTCCGAAGATGCTGAGACCGATGCCCTCCGCGAGGTTCAGAAGCTTACCGACTCCCACATCGGCAAGATCGACGAGCTATCCAAGGGCAAAGAGCAAGAGATAATGAGCGTGTGAACGCGGATGAACGCGGATCGCAGATCGGATTTTGGATCCGCGTTTATCCGCGTCTACTTCTATCTCGGAATAGCGAAGGCATCGTCACCCAGCGTTTGATTAAGTTTCACTTCCTTGACGTTGTACTCTGCAAAGAACGGGCCCTGCGGCATCTCGAAACGCTGCGAGAAGCTGACGGGAATCAACACACCGTCAACTTCCTTGAACTTGCTGTGCGCGGTCCCAAAAGTTAACCCACCATACGTCAAAAGAAACTCCATCACCCGACCATTCGTCGGGTCGATGTAGAAGTCAGTCGCGTAACCTTCCGGATCCGCAATACGAAATCCACGCAGCTTCTTCTTGTTCGGAATCGCGGTGACTTTATATCCGGGCTGGTCAAACTTGCTCAGCACTGACAGCCCAAACTTCGACAACGGCGGCATCTCAACATTCGGCATCGAGCTGTATGACTGCTGGCCGTCGTAAATCTGTTTGAAAACGATGATCGGCCGCGCGTCGATGTCGATGCGCAACTTTTCGTTCGCAGTCAGGATCGAGAACCCTCCGGGAATCGACTGCGGGCTGTTGGGCGGATACAAAGAAACAGATCCGCGCAACATCATGTTCTGCACGTTGCGAAACTTCTCGCCGCCCTGCGCGGTGAACGCGGCTTTCGCGAGTTCAACCGGCGTGCTTTCGGCAGTAATGACAACGGCCGGTGGAGCAGCAGCAGCGACACTCGTCGCGGGCGCCGCACCCTTCGCCGGACCATGCTCCTGCGCGGAGACAACGCCCGCGAGACAAACAGATAACGCCAGAGATTTCAAAAACACGCTCTTCATTTCGAAAACCCTTTCGCTCAGAAGTTCAATCGTACTTGTGCGTAGATTCGTCGATTGCCGGCGCCGGTACTGCCACCGCCATTGCCCCCGCCGCCAAACACGGGTCCCAATCCCAACGACTCCCCAAAACTCGGCGACGCGAGATTGCCAACGGGCAGACCGAGATTGACGTGGTTCAATAGGTTTTGAAAGTTGAGCGAGACGTTGAGAGTGTATCTCTTCTCACTCGCAGGCCCACCGCCACCGCCTTGTGGTCCTGGTCCAGCCGCTGCGACTCGTGCACCGCCACCACCACCGGCCGCCGCCGCGGGATTAGGGCCTGGTCCACCTGCGGGACGCGCCGCTCCACCCTGTTGACCCGGCGCCGCGGCGTTGCCGCGATGGATGTTACCGAAAGCAAACGCGCGGCTCACGCGCAGGTTCACATTGAAAGCTCCTGGTGCATCCCCGAAGTTGCGCGGAACGATCGTCTCGCCCGGCAAAGGCGTCAGATTGAAATTTCCGAAGCTCGTGCACCTGATGTTCCGCGCCGAACAATCGGCGTTTGGACCAGCAAAACTCGGCCGCTCGTTGAATTGTCGATCGAGATTTCGGTCCTGGCCCGTGGTGATGTTGAATGGCGGCCCGCTGTTCGCAACCACAAAAGGATTCAGGACCAGCTTCCACCACGGCAGGTTAACGGTACCGAAGATCGTAAACCGGTGTCGAATATCAAACGAACCGCGTCCAAACTCGCCGGACAAATCGTAAGAGTTCACCGGGAACAACGTGCTGCCCTGACCATCGGTATCGTTCGTCGTCTTGCTCAGCGAGTAGTTGCCGCTCAGTTGGAACATTCGACTCAGCCTGCTGTTGAAGCCGATGAAGAACTGTCGTTGATTGAACTGGCCGCTGGCTTCGTAACGATAAATCTCACCTCTCGTCGGATCCGGTCGAATGCCGTTCGGCGTCAGCTCGGTAATCGTTAACGGCAGCGGCGCATTCACGTCGCGTGCACGAATCACGTGAATGATGCGGATATTGTAAAACCCGAGGAACATCGTAATGTTGCGCGGCAGTTGACGCTCGACCTGCGTGCCCATAAGAAACACAGTCGGAGCTTGCAGGTTCGGATCTACTTGCCAGATCGTCTGTTGGGTCGGAGGCAATCCCGCGAGCGAGGGGACAGCGGTCGGACTCCACTGGTTCAGTAACGAATATAGCGCAGCCACGTTCGGCAACTGCTGCTCGGCAACGCTCGGCGGATTAGTTCGATCGAAAGGTTCATTCACCGCCGTCTGAATGAGCGTCACACCGTCGAAGCGGCGCGCCTGTAACGTGTTGGTCTCGTTGAAACGGTTGTAGAAGAAACCGGTGCCGAAACGAATCACCATCTTCGGCGGCTTTGCGCTATTGGCTGCGCCGGGCGACCACGCAACGGCAAGACGTGGCGCGAAGTCGAGCTTGCTGTGCGCGTTTGTTTGCGTCTCGTAACGCAGACCGTAACTAAACGTCAGGTTCGGCTTGAAGCGCCAGTCATCCTGAATGTACACGCCGTAATCCGTTTGACTGACGTCGGCGACAGGACTTCCGGAGTTGATGCGGAACGACGTTGCGCCACCGCCGGCAGCACGCACCTCAGCCGGTGTCAGTCCCTGGTCCAGCAAACGCAGCGTCAGTCGATAACGGTCGATACTCGTCAGGCCAAAACCGCCGGTGAAGCTCCAACTGCCGCCAAAGTTTCCTTCGTTCGTATCATCGATGTTGACGTGACGTATGCGACCGCCGAATTTGATCGCATGCGTGCCCATCTGCTTCGCAGTGAAATTGTTAAGTTCCCAATTCTTGCGTTTGAAGACGGACTGCCCGACCTGCGAGTCACCCGAACCGAACGCGCCGCTCACATCCAAAGCGGGGATGGCGATGTCGCCGTTCTGCTCGTTGCGGCTGACGGAAAACTGAAAACGAGTCTCGTTGATAGTGGTCGGATTGATGATTGCAGTCTCGGTCAACTGAATGTTCTGGTTTGTATTGACCGTGTCGTAGGCACGCTCGGGCAGGTTGAAACCGCCGATGCCCTGGTTATCAGTGCTGAACCGATTGTAGTTGTAACGAACGATCAGCGTGTTGCTCTGGTTGATGGCGTAATCGAAGCGCGGACTGAAAAACAAATTACGCCGCGGCACGACGAACGCCTGACCAAAATCGACTGTATTCAGATTGTCGTCGAGCACGGTGGCGCGGACGAGTTCGTTATCGTCGGTTTCAATGCGGCCGAAGTTGAAAAAGAACGAAGCTTTTCGCTTCACGACTGGACCACTCAAATTCATCTCGTACTGCCGAATTTGAAAAGGCGTGCGCTTGCTGGAACTGACGGCAAACGGGTTGCGCGAGTTGAGGCTCTCGTCGTTGAAATTGAACATCCCGCCGCCGCGCAGTTTGTCGGTCCCGGGCCGTGTCAGAATATCGATGCGTGCGGAAGGCTGATCGTTTTCGGCCGCGAATGGATTCTGGTTGATGCGAATCTCGCGAATCGCGTCTTTCGACGGGAGATTGCCGCCGGTGAAACCATCGATAAAAATCTGGCCGCCGTTTGGACCAACCGATGGGCCAGCCAGGGCCTGGAGTGCGGCTGCGAGTTCGTCGGGGTCATCGGGCAGCGCGTCGAGATCTTTTCCGCCGATAACTGTTTGGTTCGCGTTGTTGGTTGCTTCGGTGCTGACGGCAGTCTCGGCAACCGTGACTTTCTCCTCGATGGTTACGCGCAAAGTGAGATCGACGTTCTGGCGCGCAGTCGTGACTTCAACTTCTTTAGTCTCGGACGGAGCGAAGCCAGGCGCGGCGGCTTGTAACGTGTACTTGCCGGGTGCGAGGGCGACAAAGCTGTAGACGCCTTCACCGTTTGTCGTGGTCTTTTTCTGGGCTCCGGTTGCGTCAGTGAGCGTGACGTTTGCGCCGACAATCGCGGCGCCGAGTTCGTCAGTAATCAAGCCGCGCAGCGTGCCACGAGCTTGCTGGGCGGCCACAAGTGAGGCAGTCACTATGATGAAAAGACCTAGACTACAGATCTGGCGGGGGAGATTTCTTAGAGAACTCATTGTCTGGACCTCAAGAACCGAGATAAGTACCCGAAGGTTTTGGTTAATTTGCGAGAAACGCAGTCAGGCGTAGGTTGATACGCCCGAGCGGTTGGTTAAGTTGCCACGAAAAGGCACAAAAAGCACAAGAGAGATCGTCGTTGAATTTGTACTTTATGTGCCGTTTGTGATCCCTCTCATGGCAAGCCGATGCCGAATGAAATGCCGCTGCTACCCAGACCTGCAGCGGGGTTAGGCGCCTGTCCCGCCGCTGGCCGCGGAGCAAGCATCGCAAGGAGTGTGTCGGCTCCGGTAAGAAGCGAGATCGCGGTCAAACGCGACGGATCGACACCCTGCGTACTGGAAACGATGATAGTGTCGCCAACCTTAACATCCGCGATCGAAATAGTTGGCAATCTTTCGAGCATGTCGTTGATATTGAAACCCGGACGGCCGCCTGGTCCACCCGGTCCACCCGGTCCCGCACCCTGCGGACGTTGCTGCGCGTTCCCCTGAGGCGCCTGACCACCGCCTGCCGGAGCTGCGCCGCCCGGTCCGCCGCCGGGTCTCGCACCACCAAAACCACCCATTCCAAACTCAGCAGGAAATCGTCTCAACACCGCATCCTGCTTGACGACGATCGTGAGCGGAGTTTTCTTTTCCAACTCAGCGATCTTGATCTCGCCTTTGGCCGCATCAATCTCTTTCACCACGCCGCCAACCGTTCGAAAACTTCCGCTCACAACCTTCTGCGCATTGAAACGAAGCGGATCGTCAGTGCGGTCGCCCAGCGCTCGTAACTGGTCACCGACTTTCAACTCACCGAAATCACTCGGCTTCGCATCCGCGAACTTGATCGAGTCGGGCGCATAACGAAACATTTCCGTCTTATCAGTGACTGGAATCACGATGGACTGGTTCCCGCCCATCGCACGATGCGTAATCGTAATCTCTTTCGTCTCGGGCTTCAGCGCGGTGATCACGCCGAGGATGCCGCGTCGACGCCATTCCGCTCGTTCCGCCTCGGCCTTCTTCGCGAGGTCGCCCTTGGTCATGACGACGATCATCGAGGCGGGGACCGACTTTTGATCCGCTGAGACATTGCCACGCGCCATCACGCGATCGCCTTCGCCCAGGTCAGTAAAGGCCACATCCGTCGCGTTCGTGAGCGATTTCTCACCGGGCGCGAGTTTTTTGTAGGTCGTCTTGTCGTTCAGCGAAACCGTGACGGTGGAACCGGCGTCCGTCTTAATGGTCAACTGCCTGGCTGTCGCATCGATACTTTTGACCTCGCCAACCGCGTATTTAGCTGTAATGTTCGGGTCGCCGCCCTGTGGTACGAACAGTGTGATAAGTCCCAACGCGGCCGCGAAAAAGAACGCCTTCATCAGTGGTCCTTTCTGTTAAGTGAAACACCGCATAGCGCGGATTAATGACTGGTATATCCAATTCGGCTTGCTGGCGCTTCTTCAGTGACTCCAACCGACGCGGTAACGCGCCGTCAAAGCCAATCCGAAGCTGATAATCAGTATAAAGGTTGCCATAAAAGGCCAAACATATGGGAGCGAGGTTAAGAGCACCCAGAAACTGGTCCCAAGTAATAACGCCACCGCCTCAGAATTCTTACCGACGGGCGCATATTTTCTTTGGATCCAGCGGCCCGTGGCAGCGTAGAGGATGACGCGGCCAAATAGTCCCGCCACCACCCACAGCAACAGGGCCAGCAGCCCGACGAGGACCCGAACCGGTTCCGGCATGATCCAAAGGCAGAGAATCACTAAGCCAAACAGCACCACCACGCCGATCAACCCGATCGCCGCCACCCGCAAACTCGTTAACTGAAGCCGCGCGATGCCACGACTGATCGTCCCCGGCATCGCGGCCGTGAATGCGAGTGAAACGAGAAACCAGAACAACACTACGAGCAAACGCGTGCCGAAGTAGGTTGGGGTCCAATTCGGACTAAACAGCCCCGTGGGATTCCGCATCATGTTCCGCAGTTCCTGCTGGTAGCCTGCGTACATGATCGTCATCGCTTCAGGACGTCGTTGCGCGGTGGCGTCGTCGGCGCGATAAGTGCCACCGAGCACGATGACGTCGCCGCCGATCCGCGAACCCGGTTTTTGAATGACTGAACCGCCGATCGTCGCGACGTCACCTTCAACCACGCCTTCAACGATCACGTCGCCGCCAAACGACATCGCACCCTGCTTGACCGTGCCGGTGATTCTGAGCGAATTCCCGACGCCGAAAACCGTGCCTTCGTTAGTCCCATTCACCACCACGGTCCTATCGTCAGCACTCTGCGCACTGACGACACTGGCGGCGCCGACCAGCAGCAGGAGCCAGACGAAGAGGGCAACGAGGCGATGCCAGTCGAGTTTGTTGAGGGAGAATTGAGATGCGGCTTGTGAGTGCGATTTAACCATTGCCCGCGGCAACTCCCTTTATTCCGTTGCACCCGAGCGATGATAGTTGGAAATCAAGCGCGAGAGGACGAGAACGCCAAAAGCAAGCAGGACCAGCATGGGCCACAGTGAACCAGTTTCGATGATCACCTTTCTGCTAACGACTCTAAAAATAACCACGAGGCCCGCAGCCGTGTCGTAAACCGTTGTCGCCAGAAAACTCGCCAGGCCGAAAATCATTGCGACAAACTTCTCAGCGATCCTGAAGACGCTCGTTAGAGCCGTGACGCCGACGAGTGCGAAACCGGCGAGCGCGAGGACGAAACAGATCGTGAGCGCTTTGCGATTTTCGGAACGCGTGCGCACGCCGCGCATGTCGGTAGTCGCGCGCGTTGCGATTATCTTCGAGAAATTCCGCGGTACCGGGACTTCACTGCTACTGCTCATCGCCGCGTCGAGCTCGCAAACAAACAGACGGTGAGCGCGCAACTCAAAACGACAATCAGCACAACTGTCCAGATGCTTTTCGAAGAGCTCGGTGAGATCTGTATCCAGTTCGCCATCAACATACGCTCCGGCGAGACCTCTGTCGCAGATCTTTTCGATTGTCGTATTGCTCATTGGATCCCGGTAATTCCCTTTTCCACAAACTGCTGTCGCATCATTTCGCGTGCACGAAACAGCCGGTTCTTTACAGTGCCGAGCGGCAGGCCGGTTACTTCGACGATCTCTTCGTAACTGAGGTCCTGGGAGTGGCGGAGGACGATCAATTCGCGGTAATTGCCCGGTAGCGCGCGCACGACCGATTCGATCTCGCCGCGCCGTTCCTTGCGTTCGCTTTCCTGCTCCGGACTCAACCGGCCGCTCTCGAGTGGTAAATCAAACTGATCGTTTTCGGGACCCATGACGAGGGACTGTTCGCGGGTCGAGGTGCGGCGCAGGTGATCGATGGCGGCGTTGTGCGCGATCTTGTAAATCCAGGTCGAAAACTTGAACTCGGAACGATAGCGGCTGAGCGAGCTGTAGACTTTGATGAAGATTTCCTGAGTCAGATCGAGCGCGGATTCGTAATTGCCGACCATGCGGTAGACGTAGGCGGAAATCGGACGCTGGTAGCGACGCACGAGCTCTTCGAAACTTCCTTCCACGCCACTGACAGCCGTAGCCACGAGATCGCGGTCGGAAGCGGCGTTCAGGTCGCGTGAAAACGTACGGGGAACGGAGGAGGCGGCAACGTTCATAACAATGGGGTGTTACGTGCGGCCAAACGGGATTGTTTCAATTTGGAGCCACCGATTACACCAGATGAACACAGATAAAACAATCCGCGTTAATCCCTGTAATCCGTGGCTACCAGGATAGTGTCGCGAGGCCGGCGGGTGCGGCGATGGAGTCGAAGCTGAACTCGCGGTTGGGCAACTGCAATCCCAGGTCTTCGGCCTGTAACGGACGCAGGTCGCCGCCGGTCGTTTCGTTGACGATCTCGCCCGCGCGCTGCTTCGTGATGCCCTCGCCGACGACCATCAACCGCGCCAGATGCGAAGCTTGACCCGTTTCAGGCGCACTGCGGTCGCGATAGAACAACAACAGCCGATAAAACTCGTCCTCAAACTCATCCTCAGTACACTTCACCGTACGCACGATCAGCGGATGCTTGTCGCGAAAGATCACACCAGTAAACCCCTGACTCGAGCCACTCAGCAAGAGCGAATCACCGGCGCCGCCATTTCGGACGAGCCACTGCGCTTCACCGAGATGCCGTGGCAATATCAGCCCGGCCCGCCAGCCTAACGAACCAAGCACTGCTTCATATTCGGCGAGGATCGCTTTCTTGACAGCAATTACGAGATACCGATCGCGTCCCTGCGGATCTTTCTGCAAACGCTCTTTCGAAATCGAGAGCTCTTCGAACGGCAAGCTAAAGCCGCGTTCGATTTTCCAGCGCAGCACGTCATGAAGTTCGCTGCCGGATTGCGATTGGCCCTCGAGCGTCAACACGAGTGTGCGCGCCGTCGCTTCGGGCAAGCTCAGCGACCAGCGTTTCTGTCGCAACAGACCTGCGCTGGTGGCGAGGTCACGCAACACCGCCGCCAGTTGCGGCGGGTTCTCGATGTTTGTCTCTTCGAAGCTGGGCTGAACCAAAGACTCGGCGATATTGAAAGTCGCCGCGCGTCGCAGCTTACACACGGAGCCTTTGACGCGTTCGAGTTGAACTACCGAAGCAACGCCCTTGTCCAGTCCGATAGCAGTGGCGGGATACCAGGGATCAACGAGTCGTGACAAAAGATTGGCCATTAACTATCAGATTCCAAAACTACCATTCGCTATACGGTGTGCCTTCGGTCGAGGTGTCCGCGGACGCGCTGTGAACGTCGGTTACGCCCTGCGCGCCTTCCGTTGAATTCGGGTCTTCGCCGGTCGTGAGGGCCCAGTCTTTCTGTCCGGTGAACGGGTCAACCGGAACTTCGCGCATGTAACCTTCACTGACGATCTCATCCAGTGACTGCGGCAAGCGACCTTTGTCAGCCGCAAACTGATCAATCAACGAACGCATCTTGCGCAAGTCGTCTCTCAGCACTGTCTCGCGCGTGTGCATGATGGTCTTTTGATACTGCGGCAACGTGATCGAAGCGAGAATGATGATGATCGAGATCACTATCATCAACTCCAGGAGTGTAAATCCCGCCGCGCGCAGCTTGTTTTGCAACTTACCAGTCACTGTACTTCTCCCCGTTCAATGCGGTATCTCGCGACTTTGACCGCACGTCAAAAACATTTTCACCGCCCCACGAACTCGCATCATGTGGATCGTAGCATGAGCGCAGTTCCCAATCGCTCTTGCCCGTCATCGGATCGACCGGCAAACCACGCAGGTAAACCTTGGACTTCGTAGACAACTGGCCGCCGACATCAGTCGCATTCACGCCCGGCTGTCCACGCCCGCCCATCGATCCTCTCGGCAACACGTTGACGCCGTTCACGAGCGTTTCGAGATCGGGCGGATAGTGATCCGGATTGTCGACACCGAAGATCGTGCAGTCGCTGATCACGACCTTACTGCGTGGATCGATGAACGAGCTCTGTTGTTGCAGCGCCTGTTGTTCGGGCGTCAAAGCCACGCCGGTGCAAACCATGCCGATCGTGTCACGATGAAACTCATCGATCGCCGTGCGAATCTGGCGCAGCGTCTCGCGTAGTTGCTGCTCCTTTTGTCGTTTGACTGAGATCTTGACCAGCGGCAACACGCCCATCGTCATGATCGTCAGCACGGTGATCGTGATCACCAGCTCAATTAGTGAGAAGCCTTTTTCGTCTCTCATTTGCTTCACACCTACCTTACACGCTTGAGACAGCAAAAAGCACAAAAAGCATCAACTATAAAACCTCGAACGGTTGCGCTTCTTGTGCCTGTTTGCGTCAGAACATCCTACTGCTTCACAGTTGCAGTTCCCTGGATGAGCTGCGACGTGACATCACGCGCGTCGCTAGCCACCAGGTGCAACGTATCCTTCACGAACGTCAGCGCTGCATCACCTGGGCC
>DATNDM010000023.1:0-3605 GCA_035553235.1 Pyrinomonadaceae bacterium
CATTGGCAGCACGCCGATTTGATCGATCTCCGTTTTTCGCGGCAGGCAGTTGAATAAACTCGGTGCGATGCGAAATTCGACACCGCGTCGCCGGCCACAGCGCATCATCACTTCAAACAACGCGTCGGCATTCACGTCAGCATCGGCAATGATGACTTCGTTCGCGCCTGAATCGCGAATCACTTCCGGCAGCGAGTCGAGCGTGCCGATGACGGGCACGTCTTCGTAATTCATCTGCGCGTCAACGGGTCTCGTGTCTACCACACCAATCACGCGATAACCGAGCGCTGGCCGGTCGCGCATCTCGCGGATAAATAACGAAGCTTCAGGACCGCGTCCGACAACCAGCGTGGGAATCAGGTTGATCTGACGGCTGCGTACAAACATCTGCACTGCACGCATGATGAATCGCAGCACCGCGACAAAGATCAGCACGAAAAGAAAGTCAGCGACAAAAACACTGCGCGCGTATGAGAACGCCCGAAACTCAAAACCGCCGCGATACAAGAACGCCACCGCAACCATCAGTAGCGAGCCGATCGCAGTGGCTTTGAATATGCGGATGCTGTCGTCGACGAGTGAAAACTCGCCGCGCACGCGATAAAGATTGCAGTAACGAAAACTCAACAGTCGTATCGCAACGACGAATACGAGCAATGCAGCATACGGCGCGAAGCGATCGCTCCACGCGAAAGCGTTGCCAGTCGCGAAAACGGAAACACGTTCGCGCGTGTAGAAGGCCAGCATGAAAGCGAGCACAGCCGCGAACGCATCGGCGATCACGAGCGAAACCTTGACGGCAGGCACGATCCAGCGCGGCGCCCGTGCCGGCACGCGCACAACGCTGGCGTCGATTATCGATTGCTTCGTCGTTTCCGCTCGCACTAAATTATCGTTTCACGCAAAGGCGCAAAGATCACAAAGGACGCAAAGGGAATTTAGATCCATGAATTCACTTTGCGTCCTTTGCCATCTTTTGCGCCTTTGCGTGAAAACATCATTCAAATATTAACCTTACAACTTCCTCGATAACGTCAACCGATCGGCGCGGACTGATCTTGTGCTTCTTGTGTATCGAGAGCGTTTGCAGATCCGTAATCCGCTGTAATCGTCCTTCCCTCACCAACTCCTCATCCACCGCCGCCCAGTCTCCCGCATAAATACTCGCCGCCGGAACACCGAGCGCCGCGGCCTCACGATTAATCGTCCCGCCGGCACTGATCACCAAATCGCTCGCCGCGATCAGGTTCGCGCCATCCAACGGCGTCGCCGGAACAATCACTCGATCCTTTCCCGAATACATCGCCCGCTGCGCCTCGTTTCGGGGAAGCAATATCACCTGCACATCCTCACGCGCCTGCAACATCGCCACAGCTTCATCAAACATCGTGTTCTGAAAACGATGATACAAAGCATCGTGCGCCGGCGGGCGCATCAGGACCAGCACATTATCCGGTTTAACTCCAAGCTCACACAACTGCGGCCCAAAGGATGGATCGGCCTGAAAGTCAGCGAGGTAAACATCCTCCTTCGTGCCGTGATAACGCCGCACCTTCCCCACGCGCGCGCCGTACCGCCGCAATCGCTTCGACGGAAAACTCGCGGGCACGATGATTCGAGAAGCGAAACGAAACGCGAGATGGTTTGCCGGTTGATGCTCGTAGTCCATCATCGTGATGGTCCTAACACCGAGCATACGCGCCGCGAGTATCTGCGAATATGAGTTATGACTGAGCGCCAGATCGAACTTGCGTTTGCGCGCCCATGACGCGAGTGCCCACGCACGGCCGGCTATACTTCCGGCTTTCTTGGACATGGCTCGCCCACCGTGAGCTCCGACAACTACCGGCGCCAGTCCCGCCGCGTGCGCGAGTGGAATTGTTTCCGCGAGCTCGCGGGCCGTGAATTCGACCTCGTGGCCCAACGACGCGAATCGTTTCGTTAGCGCTTTGAAGAACGGAACGTGAGGAGAGTTTGCAAGATCGATCCAGAGGCGCATTTGTGAGTCACCACTGCAGCTCAATCAAGCGGCCGCGATCGCGCAGCGATGTCTCGGCAGCTTCGATCAATTTCACCATCCGCAAACCCGCTGGTCCATCCGTTTCGGGTTGCTTGTTGTGCTCGATGCAGTCGATGAAATGCCGCGCTTCGGTCTGGAGCGCTTCGGTGTTGTTCAGTTGTGGCGCCCACATGTCGCCGAGGCGGTAGCTGACCAGCATCTTGTACACGTCTTCGGGTTCGGGCGTAACGTCGATGCCTTTGTCGTACACCTTGAGCTTCTCGCTGGGCTCGAGATCGTCGTAGAGAATCATCTTGTCGCTGCCGCCGATCAGCGTGTGGCGCACTTTCACCGGCGTCAGCCAGTTCACATGCACGTGTGCGATTTGAGCGCTCTCGAAAAAGAGCGTGATGTAGGCGACGTTCTCAGGTTGTCCCGGCACATGACTGATGCCGGTTGTTGACACTGCCACCGGTTTCGATGGAAGCACGTGATCGATGATTGAGAGATCGTGAATCGCCAGGTCCCAGATCACGCTTACGTCGTGTTGAAACAGACCGAGATTTACGCGTACTGCGTCGTAGTAGTAGATGTCGCCGAGTTGGCCGGAAGCGATCAGCTCTCGAATCTTGCGCACAGCGT
This sequence comes from Pyrinomonadaceae bacterium, assembly GCA_035553235.1. Classification (GTDB taxonomy): domain Bacteria; phylum Acidobacteriota; class Blastocatellia; order Pyrinomonadales; family Pyrinomonadaceae; genus PSRF01. The sequence goes on from DATNDM010000023.1 coordinate 2,642, forward strand.
CAGTGTAAACAAACGTATGGTCCACCAGCAGGACGAGATTTCGCGACGCGGCTTCGTCGACGAGTTTACGTGCCTGATCCGAGCGCGCGGCGAGTGGTTTTTCAACTAGCACGTGTTTGCCGGCCCGCAAAGCCGACATTGCAAGGTCGAAGTGTGAAGACACGGGTGTCGCGATCACAACAGCATCGATTTCGGGATCGTTGATGAGATCAGAAGAATCCGAACACGTCTTCAGTCCCGGGTAGAGCTTGCCCAAAGTCGAGAGTCGCTCTCTGCGCAGGTCGCACACGCGAGTCACGGCCGAACCGGGCGCTGACATGAAGTTGCGCACGAGGTTTGGGCCCCAGTAGCCGTAACCGATTACTCCAATTTTGATCATCGTCGATTCAATTCTTCCAGCAAACGCGACAGCGCGTACAGCATCCACGCCTGCGTCCAGCGCATGTAGGGTTTGCGAACCGTATAAAAACGTCGTCGTTGATAATAAAAAAAGCCGCGAGTGTCGCGCAGGTTCTGAATCGTCCAGGTTGCAATGGTCTGGGCCAACTTCAGAGCGTCGTCGTCGAGCTCACGACATTCGAGAAAAGTAACGATTGCACTCGCTGCGGCATGCGCATCCGCCGGGTAAAGGTCGTGATCGTAGTATTTCGGCCAACCGTCTGCAAGAAAGAAGTTCTCTTTCCAATATCGATAGCCGCGTTCGAGTGCTGGTTGAAAGTCGTGTCTGCGCGAGGAGACGTCGATAATACGCTTCAGCGAGAAGAGCACGTAGGCTGTGTGAAAATTGTCGATCCACGACTGTTTTGGATCTGTGCCGTACAACCAGGAGCCGTCCGGCTGTTGGTTGTTGACCACGTAACGAGCCGCGCGATCGGCGAGATCGGTCAACTCGGTCTCACCTGTTTGCTCACCAACACTCGCGAGCACTTCAGCGGCGAGGAGACTCGCGTTGAAGATGCTGGTG
>DATNDM010000024.1:0-3168 GCA_035553235.1 Pyrinomonadaceae bacterium
ACGCATACACCTTGTGCAGATTGAGTTGCTGGAACGCGTGATCACAAAGGCGACGAATGGCCTCAGTGCCTGCGCCTTTGCCCGCGTGCCCGAGATCCATCACGATGCGCAACTCCGCGCGACGGTGTCGCGGATCGATATCCCAAAGCCACACGTTGCCGAGATGCGCACCATCAACACTCTCGATCGCGAAGTAGCGACAGTCTTCACGTTGCTGAATCACTTCGAACCACTGATCGTGTTCGCTTCTCGAAACGGTGTGCGCGCGGTTCAGCAGCCGCATCAACTCGGGATCGTTGGTCCACTCGAGCGTCTGCTCCAGATGGCGGCGCTCAAGCGGACGTAGCCGCACCTTAATATTCATCAGAGGTATTCATCAGAGGTATTCATCAGAGGGGATCAGATCGAAATCGATTCGCTTGCTTCGGGCGTGTAGATGTCGACCTCCGCGCCGAGATCCTCGCTCAGCACCTGCTTGAGATGGTCGCCCGATTTCTTCAACACTTTGAGCCAGCCATGTTCCCAGTCGCGAATGCCCGCGAACCACGCCGAACAACCGCGACACGGAAAACACTCGGCGCCGCGTCCCGCAAGATGCATCTCGCGATACCAGTTGAACACATCGCCGCGCCAGATCTCCTTGATTGAAACGTCGTTCGCGTTCGGGAAGAGCTCGGCGGTGCGAAACGAAATGTCCTGGCCGCAAAGCGAGATGCGACCGAGCGTGTCAACATTCAAACGTTCAAATGGCCAAACGCACGGCTGCTTACGCTCGGTTGGCAACTCGGCGTAGAGATGTTTGTCCAACGCTTTACCTTGCGGGATCGACGTGTTGTCGTCCCACGTTAGAAACTTCCGCGTGATCACTTCATCGACGCCGACGTCTTTCAGCCAGAAGTCGATGGCTTCCTGAAGCTTGCCTTCGATTGCCTCCTGGCGAATCACTGAAACCACGACACGCGTCGGCGCGAGATGCTTCTTGCGCAACTCGAGTGCAGCGCGCACGTTGCTGACTTGTCTCTGCCACCAGATTTCGGGCGGCTTCGTCATGCCGCCGCGTGGTGGACGAAGCTGCGCGTAAAGCTCAGCGTCGCCGGCATCCATCGAGAATTCGATCAGATCGATGTGCGCTTTGATGAGCCGCTCGAGTTTCTCGCGACGCGGCGCCGTTGGTCCAAACATGCTGCCGTTCGTGTTCATCCAAACACGTGCGCCCTGTTCTTTCGCGTACTCGATCATGTCGACCATGTGCGGATGCAGCATCGGCTCGCCGCCGCCCGTGCAACGCATCCACGAGTTGTATTGCCCACACTCGCGCGCGATGCTCTCCCAGAGTTTCACCGGGAAGAGATCGCCGTCGCGGTCGCCGTAAAATTTTCGTATTTCCGAGTTGCCGTCGGTGTAGGGACACATCGGGCAGCCGAGATTGCACGGGTAGATGATCGAAATCACCACCATCAGAGGAAACTCTTCGGCGGCTTTTCGGCTTTCCGGATAACTGTTACTCGCTGCCACCATGATAACCTTCGTCGGCCGGATTGAAGTTTGACTGCACGTGGGCCAAATCCTTCGGCAGTAAAAACAACATGCCGCAGATTCTGTCATACTTGATGCCACACGCGTCACATTCCGCGACTCCGCCTAAATCTTTTCGACAATTCGGACAAAGCAAATAACCGCTGCCCTCAGCTTTGCTGAAACTGCGACTCGTTATCGTGTATGACACGTACGCGTCTTCAGTCCTGTTTCGCAGTGCGTCCCAAACGATCAGCAGTCGCGCGAGCTCGCGCGTTGCCGGCATCACGAGTGGACGAAGAAGTCCGCGGCAGAGGGCGAGAATCGGGCGCGCGTCTTCTCCAGTCAGCGGTCCGTTCGCGCGTTGAAGCACACAGAAGAGAAAACACAGCGACATCACCGGTTTGCTCAGGTACGACACGCGGCGCGCGATGTCGTGGTGCGTCTCAACCTTTGCGTCGACCACGTCAGCGGGAAGAAACGTGTTGTTGAACTTGTCTTCGACACGCGCGGCTCTACTTGCGGACCAATCCTTCATTCCGAGTTTCGAAAGAACGTAAGGACCGGGCCACGCGAGTTTCCACTCGTCAGTGCACTCGTTGAAGATCGCGGTGGGCGCGAGGCCGGCCCAGATGTCGAGCACGCGTTCCTTGTCCGTGACGTGATGGAGAAAGTTGTTCGAAACGACCGCGTCGAAAGAACCCGGCTTGACCGGCGCAGCCATGATGTTGCAGATGATGGCGTCTTTGACGTGCGGCAGCGTCGCCGCGCGGCGCAGTGCGCGCGTGTTGATGTCGAGCGCGACGACGTTCGCATCCGGCGGAAAGAAGCGGCGGGATAAGCTTCCCTCACCGATCGCCATCTCAATGAAACGCGCGTCAGCCGGCAGCTTATCTCGCAGTTCCTGCTTCAGGTACGAGATCTGAATCGACTTGTACAGGATTGGATAGAAACTGAGTGGATACTGTTCCGCAAGGTCGTCGACGTATTCGAGCGAGCCGAAGTGTAGCGGGTTGATCGAATTTCTTTTCGCGCCGACTTTCAGCTTCAAATAGACAATGAGAACGACGCTGGTGCCGTAAGCGACCGGCAGGAGCAACAGCCGCTGGACGAGCAGAAACTGGCGGCGCAGTTCCGCAGGCCGCAAGCGATTTCTTACGCGCAGCAGGAAATGCCAGACAGACCGCAGCCACTTACCCGGGCGCGTCGCGACGATCTTGTGTTTGAGACTTGTTCCAGCGGCGCTTGCCGGCGGCGCCGCGATGGGCTGCTCGCGAGGGATGTATCTGAGATTGATCTCCTGTTGGTTCATCGGCACGGCTCAGGTTACAAGATTTCTATCTTAGCCACAAAGAAGCACAAAAAGCACATAAAAAGAAATGGCGCTGACTAGCAAAGCTCGTTAGTGAGCTTTCTTTTTATGTGCTTTTTGTGCTTCTTTGTGGCATAAAAAATTAGGTTCGATTCACGCGCCACTCGAGCGGCGGATACATAAAACCGACGCGGCCGCCGAAGTCGGATCCGATCTCGGCGAGTTGAATCTGGAACGACAAGATGTTCTTCAACTCATGCAGAATCGTGTACGCGCCCGCAATTCTCTTCGCGCCCAGCACGGTCAGCAGATAGTTTCCGCTGTTGAAGAAACGCGCCGGA
>DATNDM010000025.1:0-4517 GCA_035553235.1 Pyrinomonadaceae bacterium
TTGATATTGTTTTTGCTACTCAAAATGATCTCCTTTCTTCTTTAAGTGCGTTGAATGCTCAACTCCTTTTACGGCTTTGCAGGAAAAGTCGTTTTCGGACTTCTTCTCTGTGCAACCTCTGTGTTCTCTGTGTCTCTGTGGTTAAGAATTGTTGGAAAAAACCACCACAGAGACACAGAGAACACAGAGGTTGCACAGAGAAAGAGCCATGAGACAGACTTTTCGTGCAAGGCCGCTTAAGTAACTAAGGCTTGGACCGCTCGAACAGCATGCGCGTGCCGAGCAGCGTGAGCAACCAGATAATCAGTGCGGACGAAGCAAAAGACCATCCGAGGCTTCCCGCAAGCGGGTCGAGCAGACCGCCAATCAGCGCAAGCAACACACTCGCATTCGTCACTCGCAACGCGAGCCGGCGAATGCGAGTGATGTTTTGCAACCAATTAATGCGCCGCAGTTCCGCCGCGAGATAGTCGTCGTCGTTATTCAACTGCATGTAGTACTCGCCTTCGCTGCGCGCGTAACGCGCCAGCGCCTGCTCAGAACTCACCCGCGCGGCTTCCTGGTAGTGATGAATAACATGGGCGAGCTTGCCTTCGCGTAACGCGATGTCGGCAAGACCAACGCGTGCCTTGAAGTTTCCGCTATCGAGCTCGACGACTCTCTCGAGTGCACGTCGCGCATGTCTTGCATCGCCACACTCGAGGAAACTCTCCCCAATCAGCGGCAACAACACGACGTCGTCCTCCGCACGAATCCTTGCCAGCCGCAAAGCAGCGCGCGCTCGCGAGAACAATCGCGCATCAGCCTGCGCACTCGCCTGCGAGCGCAGCAAACGCGCAAAGTCGTAAATCAGCCACGCGCCGTGTGGTCGCACGTTGAAGGCGCGACGAAAAGCCTCGCCCGCTTCTCGCAAACGACCCGACACGCGCAGCTCGTTTCCGAGTCGACGAAGCAGCCGTGCTCTTTCGAGATCTTCGGGCGTGGCGGGCGTCTCTGAAACATCCACACGTCGTCTGAATTTTCGACCAAGCTTGAAATCAGCTCGGGTCACGTCGAGCAGATCGGATGAAGCAAGTTGTGATAGCTGACTCTTGCGGTTCAGGAAATTCGGATCATTGAGATAGTCGCGCAAGTCGCGGCTGCGATTGTCGAGTTTACCTTCGTGGATCAGTGGAAAGAGTGCGTGGACAAGTTTTCTGTAATCGCGTCCGCCGGAGACGATCACAAACTCTTTGCCCTTGCCCGTAATCTGTGTGCGATAACGATAGCGCACGCGTCCGCCGCGGCGCAGCGTGCGAACGGCTTGCGTTTCCACCGTTTCGAAATCGTCGATCGAAAGCTGGTTGCGATAGCGGAAGAACAAGTACAGAAACGACGCGAGCGGGCCCTGCCGACGCAGTGACGAACCATCGAAAGCAATTCGATCGCTGAACGCCAGCACGGGAATAAGCAGCCACGCTACTCCGATCAGAATCCAACCCGCGGCGTTGTAGTTGATGCGCAGCATGAGTGCGGCAACAAACGTGACCACACCGGCGAGTGCGAGATAAGGACCCGGCGAAACCCGCACGCTCGCCATGGTCGGCTTCTTGCGCGCGCGCTCACGGGCCTCGCTCACTTCGGAGAGGACGGGGAGGGTATCGAGTTCTTTGGTCTCGCTCATCTTTCTGATCTTACAATCGCACAATCGATCGGCAGCTCGAGTGTAAAGGTGCCGCGCGATCTGCCGGGCTCAGTGTAACGCAAGTCCGCTAATTGAACGAGAGTGCGCGTGGCGCATCCAGGATCTGCAACTTTCAGTACAGGAAATCGTGCAAAGTTGAGGAATATGCGGCCCGATCGTTGCTGCGAGACGTAATCAACAACGTTCTTCAATTCTGGTCCTGGTTTCTCGTAACGAACAGCGTTTGAAATGTCAGTCCGCAGCAAACTGAAGTCGAAGCGGTACATCGCTCGATCTGTTTCGAACACGCAGTCCCAGTGAAAGGGATTTGCGAGTCGCGGCATGGCGGCGAGTCGCGCGACTGTTTCGCCGTTCGCGAGGTTTGCAGCTTCCTCGGTCCCGCGCACGACGGCTCGTGAATGCGCGAACGCGAGCAAGCTCCAGTAACAAACCGCAATCACGATCGCAACGAATGCGATGTTACTACCCCAGCGTTTCTGCGCGTCTTTGATCATCAGCACGATGAACGCGGCGAGTACCAGTATCCACAAGAGCGCCATCGAACGCGGATAAGGCAAGCCAGCGCTGCGTGGACTCGCAATTACGAGAAACGTCGTTGCCGCACCGACGATCGCCCAGATGACTTTCAAAAACCTCGTCCTTGCTGTTAACAGAAAAACCGCGCCGCCGAGAATCAACCAGAGATACGGATCCACAATGAAAACGAAATCAGCGTACGACCACTTCTCACTCCATGGCAGGAACCAGCGAATGCCGTAGTTGTTGGTCCAGTCTAGTATCGGGTGCGTGGCGCTCGTGATGAGCGAAGCGATCAGCAGTCCTTTGAGGTTTGTTCGCGGAAGCTGATCTTTGTAGCGCGACCAGAGACGGTCAACGCCGTAGAAGACTAAGGGCAGGACAACCGCCAGACAGGTCACACCAACAATGGCGTGAGTAATACCTCGATGGTGTTGCAGGAATGACCAACGATCACCGAAGGCAAGAACGAAGATGTCTGAATCCGGCGCGTTGGCGGCGAGCACGCAGAGTGTGGTCGCACCTGGAGACAACTTCTCCAAACCCGCCTTGGCCGCAGTCAGTCCGACGAGTGAGTGAGTCAGATTGTCCATTCATTTGTGCTTTTTGTGCCTTTTTGTGGCAAAACTTATCCCTCTAGCGAGGGCGTCTGGGGTGGGAGTTGTGCGTAACGATCCGGATCGAGTTTCTGTAGTTCCTGCGCGGCTTCACGCGCCGCGGACGACTGTGGTAAAGGCAGATTGTCGGATCCCTTGGCCTTTCGCGAAGCGTCCACGATGTTGAAAAGCAGATCAGAGGCTTCCTTCTTCTTTCCCTGCTTTTCGTAAACTTTCGCGAGCCGGAGGTTCGCGGTTTCAGCGGACACAGTCGGGCTATTCTGCTTCGCCAACTCGCTGTAGAGTTTTGCAGCGTCGTCAAACTTGCCGTCACTCTCATACGCCTGTGCGAGGGCAAATTTCGAGAGTGCGGCCACTTCTTCGACCTTGCTGTTTTGCAGTTCGGTCAGTTCACTGATCCCCTTTTGACGATCGACTGCGAGCCGGTTTGAGGCGATAAAATAGCGCGATTCCGCTCGGTACGGGTCGCCGTACTTGGCCGCAACCTTCTCAAACTCGTCAATCGCGCGCTGGGCGCGTTCCTTATCGGTCGGAAACGTGAGTTCCGTGTTGCCGGGAATGGGCGTCGTTGAAACCTGCGCCCGCGAGATCGTGATGGCGCGACCGAGCGCTGCGCGTGCCTCGTTGCTCTTCTTGTTGCTCCATTTCACGAACACGACGATCAGCAGGCCGGCGACAATAATTCCGCCCAAAACATAGAGAATCGTGCGTCCTCGACCCTCCAGCATGTCGCCGAGACGGTCGAAAAAGCTCATCGTTGTGTCGCGAAAGCGGTCGTGTTGGAGCTCACGCGCACGTTTTTTCTTATACTTTGCCACTTGTTGTCCTCTTGCAAGCCTACGTGGTCGGCTGCGTTCTCTTGGGTGTATGATTACGCGGAAAAAGTGTCACTCTAATGGGCGGTGCAAAAACTTGTCAAGCAGAAGCCTATCCACGGATTACGCAAATCATACATCTAAATCTGTGTGATCTGTGGGTGAAGCACGAGTATGAATTTTTTTCGAAAACCTGGAACAAAAGCGACAATACGGTTGTCTAAGGAGCAGCCTGTCCGGGAATGGGCAAATATTGTTGACTGCTCCGGTTCCCGCCCCAGGGGGTGATCGATGAGCTACGGAGAGCCAATAGCCCTCCGCGGGCAAATGGAATTAGATTAGGTTGCTCCGGCGGCCATGGCTGAGGCACGGCCACAACTTGAAGATCCGTTCATTGAAAGACTGAAGCGAGGCGACGCAGCCGCCTTCGAGAAACTCGTGAACGAGCGCTCAGGCGAGATTTACGGACTACTTTATCGCCTGACCGAAAATGGTGAAGAAGCACGCGACCTTACTCAGGAAACGTTTTTGCGGGCTTTTCAGAGCATTGGCCATTTCAGAGGCGACGCTGACCTGCGCACCTGGATTTACCGAATCGCGATCAACCAGGCACGTAATCGTTGGCGCTGGTGGCGTCGACGCCGTCGCGAAGCGACAGTCTCTATCGACGCACCCGAGATAGGCGGTGGCCGGCTGGGACTGGTTGCAACACTCAAATCGCCCACGGCCATAGACCCCGAACAGCATACTCTGCAAAACGAACGGGACAGGGCTTTACAAAAAGCATTGAGCGGTTTGCGGCGCGTCTATCGCGAAGCAGTAGTTTTAAGAGATATCGAAGGCTTTGCCTACGAGGAGATTGCAACCACGCTCAACATCAGTGTG
>DATNDM010000026.1:0-5744 GCA_035553235.1 Pyrinomonadaceae bacterium
ATCGGATGCAAGTCCTGGTGAGATCTACGCGGCAGCGGATGTCGATCACATTGCTGCGGGCGAGTGGCGGAAGTACGAGTTCAGTTTGAAACCGGTGCGCAGCGATCCGCTCGCGCGCTTCGCGATCCTGTTTCCCGGCAAGGGTACGGTTTGGATCGATCAGGTGTCGTTTATGCCGGGGGATGCTGCGCCCGGCGGTGTGCGTCGCGATGTTTTTGAAAATATCAAACAACTCAATCCGGCTTTCATTCGCTGGCCGGGCGGCAACGTCGCGCAGGACTATCGCTGGATGTGGGGCGTCGGGCCGCGCGACCAACGCGTTACGTGGACCAACCTGTCGTGGAAGAATGAGCCCGAGCCGAGCGACTTCGGTACCGACGAGTTTGTTGCGTTCGCGCGTGCGGCCGGCGCTGAGCCGTCGATCACCGTGAACGTTGAAGGCGGCGGTGCGACTGTCGAAGAGGCTGCGGCGTGGGTTGAGTACTGCAATGGACCAGCGACGTCGAAATACGGCGCGATGCGCGCCGCGAACGGTCACCCCGCGCCCTTCGCCGTGAAGCTCTGGGAAGTTGGAAATGAGATCTGGGGCGACTGGGTGCGCGGCCACTCAGATGCCGAGACTTACGCACGCAACTACAACCGTTACGCCAAGGCGATGCGCGCCGTCGATCCGTCGATCAAACTGATCGCGGTCGGCGACAACAACATGAATTGGAATCGAACCGTGCTGCGCGAGGCTGGCGCGAACATCGATTACCTCGCGATTCATCATTATTACGGACGGCACGAGATGCGTAACGATCCGGCGAACTTGATGGCGCGTCCGCTTTTCTACGAGCGTTTTTATCGCGAGGTCGGACAGTTACTACATGAGCTCGGGTTGGAAGGCCGCGTGAAGCTCGCGATTAACGAGTGGGGACTCGATCTTCCGGAAGAGCAGCAGTATTCGATGGACGCGGCGCTGTACGCGGCGCGGCTGATGAACGTCTTCGAGCGCTCGGGCGAGCTTGTTGAAATGAGCGCGGTTTCCGATCTGGTTAATGGTTGGCCCGGCGGAATCATTCAGGCCTTGCGAAATGACGTGTATGTGACGTCGATCTATCGGGTGAATCAGCTCTACAGCACGCATCGCGGTGACGTGCGACTCGGAACGGAAGTTAGTAGTCCGTCGCTCGATGCGACCGCGAGCCGAAGTGGCAACACGATCTTTATCAAGGCAGTCAACATGAATCCAACGAACTCGTTAACAACGACGATCTTTGTCCGCGGACTAACGCCGAGTGGATCGGGAACGATAGAAACGTTCGGGGATCCGGGACTCGGGATCGGAACCAGGTCAACACGTATCGCACCTGAATTCACCGTAACGCTCCCAAAAAAATCCGTGTCAATCATCACTATCAAGATCCGTTAAATTCGTGGTTCAGTGATCCGCATATACTGATCTATCGCCGGAGTTGGAATGGTCTGCACTCGCCCACTCGGCCAACGCACCTCAACACTTCGTACGGCTTTCGCATTCCCCAGCCCAACGACGATGCGCGGATCGTTCGACGACAAGTAACTCCCCGCTGTTCCCGCGTCGAAGATCTGCTTCTTGCCCGTCGCGTCCGTCACCGTCACGCGCGCGCCGATTCCGTTTCGATTCGATTTGGTTCCAATGAGTTCTATGCCGAGCCAGTGATGCGGTGTTCCGGCGTTCTTTAGAATGACGGGCGCATCGTCGAGCACACTGACAACTGCATCGAGTTGCCCATCGTTGTTGAGATCACCCAATGCCGCGCCGCGCGCTGCAATGGGCGTGCTGAACGCCGCGCCTGCCGTCGCTGAAACATTCACGAATCCCTTGCCGGTATTGGTCATGAGCAGCAACGGTTGTTTGTATTTTAGATACGCCGTCGACTTCTCAACCGTATCCAGCACGTGACTCTGCGCCACGAAAAGATCGCGCAATCCGTCGTTATCGACGTCGACGAAGCGCGCGCCCCAACCCGCGTTCAGCAGCGTGATCTGCCCGACACCGGTGGTGTTCGTCACGTACGTAAAACTCAGATCGCCGTTATTGCGATACAACGCATACTTCTCGTTCGAAAGCGTCGTGATGAAGACATCGACGTAGCCGTCGTTGTCGAAATCCGCCGCGTCGATTCCCATGCCGGCGAAGGTCCGCCCATCTTCGTCGTAAGCCGCGCCCGATATGACCGCGATGTCTTCAAACGTGCCGTCGCCCTTGTTCCGGTACAGCGACTGGCGCACGCTATCATTCGCGACGAAGACATCGGTCCAGCCGTCGTTATTGAAATCTGCGAACACGACGCCGAGACCTTTGCCCGCGGGATCGGCAATGCCGGATTGTTTGCTGACGTCTTCGAACGATCCGTCGCTGCGCTGGTGCAGGAGAATGTTGGTCGCGCCCTTGAAATTGTCCGGGTGACAGTATGCGCGTAACAAGGCAGTAGGACCACCGCAAAACATCGCGCCGCTTTCGAAGTCCCACTCCATGTAGCGCGCGATGAAGAGATCGAGACGGCCGTCGTGATCGTAATCGAACCAGCCGGCACTGCTGGACCAACCTTCACTAATGCTCGGCAATTTGCTGGTGGCGTCGCTGAATGTTCCGTCACCGTTGTTGTGATAAAGGCGATCCGCTTTGTAGCCGCTGACGAAGAGATCGACGAAGCCGTCGTTGTCGTAGTCCGCGGCGGCGACGCCCATGCTGTAACCAGCACCTTTGAGTCCGGCGTGTTCGGTGACGTCTTTGAACGTGCCGTCCGGCTTCTGCTGAAAGAGGCGGTTCCAGTATTTCGGGTCACTCTTGTCGGGTAGATCGTCTTTCGACATTGCCTGTTTCAAGGCCGCGCCGTTCGTGAAGAAGAGATCCATGCGGCCGTCGTTGTCGAAGTCGAAGATGGCGACGCCGCCGCCCATCGTTTCCAGCAAATACTTCGCCGATGTCTTTGCCGCCGCGTGAATGAAGCTGACGCCGGACTGCGCGGTGATGTTGGTGAATGTCACAGGTGAACGAGCTTGCGGGCCGGGAGGTGGCGGAGTTTTTGGTAAATCGGGCGTCGAGTATGAACGGCCGGTGCGTTCCGGCGTCGGCGAAGGTTGTTGCGCCGGGGCGTGAACAGTTACGAAAAGGAGAAACAGGACAAGAGAGGCCAATCGGTTAACGCGCTGCATTGTTTTCTAGCCACAGATTACACTGATTACGCAGACGTTATAAATACGCTGGGTGCCCTGGTTTGAGAGATTTCTCTGTGCAACCTCTGTGTTCTCTGTGTCTCGGTGGTGATTTCCGGCCAACACAACCACAGAGACACAGAGAACACAGAGGTTGCACAGAGAAGCAGTTCAAATTAGGTCACCATCACATTCTGCACAATCTGTGGATAGAACGCGGTACAGATTGGCGCGGCCACGTCGTCCTATCAACTCGATCATACGACTCTCACGCAGGCAATACGCCATCTTCTGTGCTAACTCGGTGCCCGTCTTTATCTCGGTCGCAAGATCTCGCGTGGTGAACGACTCCAGTCCCTCGGGCACAAACCGCCGCCAGTCCGACGACTGCCAGAACAATCGCTGATCCACCACCTCCAGCAATCGGCGACCTTCGATCACCCAGCCTTTCCCGCGCCATCTCCGTTTCGTCTCGTATCGCCTCACCTCTTCCTGCCTGATCATCAAAACCTCGAGCGAGAAGTTTGGGTTCGAGAGTAGTTGCGGAATGCTGACCAGTTCCCAAAAGAGATCCTCGATTCGGCCTTTCTTGGGTGACTTGCGACGAGTGTATCCACGGCCGTGAGCCGACCGGACGATCCATTTCTCCTGCACGATCGGGTAAATCAATCGCACCGGATGCGAGTGCGTGAGTCTCGTCAGTTTCGACTTGATCGCTGAGAAGTTGCGCGTCTGGATTTCGATCAGCAGATCGTCCCGAACGATATCGATCACGAAACCGTCAACCGGGACTTCAAACCGATCTCCCGGCCGCGCGTACCACTGTTTCAGTGACGCGTGCAGCGGTTTCTCGTTCAGTAAACCGATTCCTGACATCAGCTACAAAGGCGCAAAAGCACGCAAATCAGTTTGCCTTTGCAGCGCTCATCTTGTCGATTTCAAACGCGTAAGCGACCTGGCCCGAGGTCAGGACCAGCAGTCTTTTTCCATCCAGACTAAATCTCACGAACGCGGCGCCGTTCTTGAAACGTAAGCGCGCCTGTGCGTTTCCGGTCGCGAGATCGTAAAGCGTCAGCTCGCCGGGAAAATTTTCAACGATCACCTGCTGCCGGCTCGGGTTCATCGCGGCGTTCGCACCGAAGAACCGGTGACGCAACTCACCCTCTTTGATCGCATAGACGAGCACGCGATTGTTATCGTCGTGGAGGAGCAGCCAGTTACCTTCTGAAAAGCCCGACTCGATATCAAACGAACCCTGCCCTGTTTCCACCAGCAGCACTCCAATCGATTTCGAGGCAAAGGCATCATAAACTTCGACCAGATAGTCGTCATCCTTGTTGCCCATCTGTCGCGCGCGTTCCGCCAGCGCGGTCTCTTCTTTCAGCCGAGCCTTGCCGGCCTCGCTGCCCAGGTCCCAATAAAAGATCACGCGACCGGAAAACTCGTCGAAGAAATACTCCGGCGCTTCCTTCTTGAACTCCCTGCTCCACACGAGCTTGTCGGTGACAACATCGTGCAGCTCGAACCGCACATCGTGGTCCAGCGAATCGTCTTCAGAGAACTGGCCCGGTATCGCAGGCGGCGGCTTGGGACCGTCCTTCTCCTTCGAGTCTTTCCCTTTTTCCGGTTGTTTGAGTTCTTTCAAACTCGTGCGCACCATGACGAAGCGTCCATACTGTCGCGCGCCCTTTTCCGGAATTTCGCGCACCTGGTTCGCCTGACTTGTGGTCGCATTCATGAACACCAGCGCGTGATTCGCGGGCGCATAAGGCGGAAACTCGCCGATCGCGGTGCCGTTTGCCGCGACAATCGCGCCGCGAAAACCTCTGACGTGAAGCTTTCGCTCGCCGGAAGTCAGATCCCACATCGCGCCGCGCGTTTTGGACGAAACCGCGAGCCACTGCATGTTGTCCGAAACGTTAGCGGCGTAAAGACGGCGCATCGAGCCGATGGGGATATCGATTTTGCTGATCGAGTCGACCTTGAAGAATTTATTTTCCGGATCGTATACCGTTTTTGCGACCTGAACGCTTCCAGACACATCTTCGAAGAAGATCACGTCGTTCCACATGGTCGCGTCGTTTTTGTTCATGCCGTTGACGATCACGCCCTTCGTCAGATCGAAGATGCCCATCCGTGCGTTGCCGAGCGGTTTCACAACGACGTAATTCGGATTTCCTGTGAGTTGTAGCTCCTGGGCAGTCAATGGAAACTTCGCCAGCCGCTTGCCCTGCGGAAACGAAAATATTCCCGCGTCCTCAAGATTGGTATTCATCATGCCGAGGATCTTGTCCGGAGCAATAAAGATGAATGCGCGCCGTGTGATTTTCTTCAAGTCGCCGCCGGTTGAGATGGGCTTCAGCGTCGAGAGATCGAGCGCCAGCACCGTGTCTTCCGTTTTATCGACTTCCATCATGTCGATCTTGAAGCTGAAGCGAAACATGTTGGAACGAGTGGCCACGAGATAATGCGAGTCGGGAGAAAACTCCAGGTGAAAGAATTGACTCAAACTCGCATGCTCGATGTCTTCAACCGCGGAACGTATCCACGCGAGCAGCTCG
>DATNDM010000027.1:0-3308 GCA_035553235.1 Pyrinomonadaceae bacterium
ATCCCTACAATCGCATCAATTCCGTCACCAACGACGACGTGCGTTCCGTCGGCAAGGTATTCGTAACGAACGTATCCGAGTCCAATGCTTCCCAACCGCGGCGAAATCACTGCTGACGTCACGCGCCCGATCTCCTGATTCTCCTGCGATCTGATAATTGCTCCCGGTTCGATCTGCTGGTCAGTTTCGAAACGCAATCCAGTCAGTTTTTTCGCCGGGTGTCCGCGGTGTTTGATGCGGACGATGATTTCCTGTCCGACGTAACAGCCTTTCGTGAAGCTCACCGCATCATCGAGGTTTGTTTCGGGAACGACGTTGGTCTCGTCCATGTCAACACCAAAGCGCGCGATACCGGCTTCGACCCGCAGGATTTCGAATGTGTCCGCACCGATTGGTTGAGCCCCCGCGCTTTCGAGCGCTTTTTGCAGCTCGGGCGCACGGGACAAGTCGATCACCAGATCGAAACCATCTTCACCAGTGTGACTCGCGCGGATGATCGTAACCGCAAAGTTTTGCCAGGTGGTCTCGCCAACACCGTTCTCGGGCAGATCTGAAACGCCGTGATCGAAAACCTTCTGAAGAATCTCGGCCGCGCCTTGACCCTGAAGTGTCAACAACGCAGTTTCAGCGGTAACGTCGGAAACCTTGAAATCACCAGCCAGCGTGAATCTCGAAATCGTTTTCAGCACTGCTTCGTGCGACGCAGTCTCCGTGTCGATCAGAAGTGAAGGATCGTTTGCACGAATCACGCGCACCGCGCCAATCAACCGTCCCTGCACGGTCGGAAACACCGCCGGCATCCACCGGTTCTGCGCGAGGTTCTTGACGTCATTCGTGATGAGCCCATTGAGAAACATCGTCGCTTCCGAGCCACTCACCCGAATGCGTCCACGCTGCGCAGACAAGTCAATCAAGCCAGCCCCACCATCTCTTACAGCTTCATATTCAGTCATTCTGATCCTATTTATCGCTTTTCAAGATCCGCGTTAATCCGCGTTACCGCTTTCGCGATGATTTGATAGTCGCCCAATTGTTCAGCTTCACGCCGGTGCGACGCGAGCACCTGCGGGCTCGGATGATAAATCGGCACGAGCACGCGCTCGTTCCACTCATGAATCTGCGCCGCAGCAGTCTTCAAGCTCAACTCGTGATATTGAATGCGCTTCAGTGCCTCGAGCGCAACTGAACCCAGCGTCACGATCATGCGCGGATTGACCAGCTCAATCGTCCGCCGCAGAAAACTCGAACAATTCGACAGCTCCTTTTGCGTCGGCCTTCGGTTCGCGCCTGACTCCGACCGGGGATTACACAGCGCCGCACTGGTGATGAAGATCTCTTTGCGCGTCAGATTGATCGAGCCCAGAAACCGATCGAGGTTCGCGCCTGACTGATCACCGGAAAACGGCACTCGCGTGCGGTCGGCGCCTTTCCGTCCCGGCGCTTCGCCAACAAACATGATTCGTGCATCCGGCGATCCGTTCAACTCACTCAGCACCGCGCTACGACCACACATCGCCGGGCACAGCGTGCAGCCAGCGGCTTCTTTCACGAGTTCCTGGAATGCTTTTTTCTTCACCGTGTTATCCGTGAAATCCGTGGCTCACTTAACCACCGTCAGCTCGCGCGTCACGATGTTGTAGTCGCCGTTGTGATACGGCCAGCCATCAGGCCCAACGAGTTCGAGCCTGATCGTATGCTTGCCGGGCGTCCAGCCGGTGAGCACGATTTGTTCCCATCGATCGATCCACTGCATTTCCTCATCATCGACAATGTAACGAACGCGATAATCACCGCCATCGCCCTTTAGCTTCGCATTCGCGAGTGAAAAGTCGATCACGACCTCTTCGCTTTCGCGAAACGTCTTCCCGTCAGGTAGATTGAAAATCAGCAACGGCTTCGCCGGCTCGACTTTCAATTTCGGATCATCAGGCTGGGCGGGAACCTGCTTCGCCGCTCGCGTCTCGACGTGCAACACCTGTCGGGGTGGCGGTGGAACGAACGTCGTCGCCGTCGTGTGCGCATTGTCGTTGTTGCCTGAACACGCAAACGACACGACCGCGATCAATGTGATAATGAAAAGCCGCTTCACGATTTTTTGTCCACAGATTATGCAGATTGTTTATAACATCGGTGTAATCTGCGGATAAAGTTAGGTCACGTTTATGGTCATCAGAAAAATCGCCCTGCTGCTTATCATCGCCATCGCGTTCGTCGGTTGGGGAAAGAATACGGAGCCAATCTCAGGCACGCTGACTCTCGAAGTGCCAGCTCCACCTACGCTCGCGGGCTACGAACCGATGACGATCCCGCCGGACAATCCCATGACGCCCGAAAAGATCGCGCTCGGTCGCAAGTTGTTCTTTGACAACCGACTGAGCATCGACGGATCAAGATCGTGTTACTCGTGTCACCTCTGCGAGCATGGTCTATCCGACGGACTGCCGAAAGCGATCGGCGCCGAAAACAAACCGCTGACGCGCAACAGCCCGACGCTTTGGAACATCGGCTATCACAAAGAGTTTTACTGGGACGGCCGCAGCAATTCACTCGAGGCGCAGGCGATGGCTGCATGGAAAGGCGCGAACATGGGCGTCGGGGAACGCACCGGCGAGATCGTCGCGAAGCTCAATGCGTTGCCGGAATACAAGTCGCTGTTTCAAAAAGCGTTTCAAAGCGACGCGACGCCTGAGAACATGATGAAAGCGATTGCTACGTACGAACGGACGATCGTCGGTGGCAACACACCGTGGGATCGTTGGCGTGCCGGCGATAAGAGTGCGATGAGCGAGAGTGCGGAACGTGGCTGGAACATCTTCCAGGCGATCAAGTGCAACAACTGTCACGACGGAATTCTGTTCACGGACCAGCAGTATCACAACATCGGGATCGGTATGGACCAATCGGATCCGGATCTCGGGCGTTTCAAGGTGACCAATAGACCGGAAGACACGGGCGCGTTCAAGACGCCGACATTGAGAGACATCGCGAAATCAGGACCGTATTTTCATGATGGAAGCGCGAAGACGTTAGAAGAGGCGGCTGACATCATGCTCGCTGGCGGAAAGGAAAATCCGCACCTTGACAAAAAGAACCTCCAGCCGCACAAGCTTCTGCCCGATCAGCGGGAGGCGCTCCTTGATTTCCTGCGCTCCTTGACCGTGGATTGCACATTAGCCGCAGATAAACGCAGGTGAACGCAGATCGGCGTTAATCCGCGGCTAAAATACTAAGCGCGTGCGCTCTGGACGCCCGTGAATTTCTTCAATCGCTCCTCAACGGTGTTCCAGTTGATCTTCGAGAAGAACGCC
>DATNDM010000028.1:0-4768 GCA_035553235.1 Pyrinomonadaceae bacterium
ATCCAGTCCCAACTTCCTGCTGATCAGTTTGATGTCCTCCGTCTTTCCTGTGAGGAAAGTCCAGCCCGGTCCGACGTGATACTTCTCCGCGTACGCTTTGAGCACCTCGGGCGTATCGTGTTCCGGGTCGATCGTAATCGAGTAGAAGAAGACCTCTTTACCCACACGATCGCCGAGCTCTTTCTGAAGCTGGACCATGCGCGCGGTCTCGAGCGGGCAGTTGTACTTACAGGTCGTGTAGATGAGCTCGAGGGCCACCACCTTGCCCTTGATTAGATCGTCGTAGAAATGAACCTTCTTCCCGTCCTGCGTGATCAGCTCAACGTTGGGGAAGTGGGTGTCGCCCCATTGCGCGTCTTCCTTCGCCGCTGCAGCCGGATCCGGTTTCGACACCTGCTTGAGCGTCATGCCGCACTTCGGGCACGAGCCGGCTTTCTTTGACTTGACCTCCGGATGCATCGGGCAACTGTATTCGACGCTTTGCTGCTGGGCGAAACTGACCGCAGTCGGGACTTGCGAATTGATTGCTAAAGAAATGCCGGCCATCAGCACTCCGAGCAATAGGAGCTTCACGTGCTTGCGTTTCATAACTTGCTTCTCCTTGTCTGAAAGGGCGCAATCAGAAATTGCTATGCCGCACTCTCAGTGCTCTCGTAAACCGAATTCTGGTAACCAGGGGCGACACGCTTCGCGCTTGCCCCTGGCTATCATATTGCGCGCCTTTGGCGCTATTGCGGGGTCGCGCCTGTAGTCGTGAAGCTGCCAACGGCGGCTTTGGTTACAACGTTGTCCCCGATGGTGATGGTGCCACCCGTCACCTTGCCGGTGCTGACGTCGAAGTTGAGCGTGGCGGTTATCAACATTGTCCTGGCCGTCAATGGACCCTTAGTGCTGTCATAGTAAGGGCTCGAAACGATGATGGTGTCAGAAGCCTGCAAGGGCCTGATCTCCTCAGCGTGATTGCCTCCAGTGACATAAGTCTTCAGGGTCGTTTTTGTGCTCCCACTCGTTCCTTGCAAGCCGGAAAGATCCAGGTCAAGCAGTACGAGCGAAGGGCTCGTCGCCGAAGTCGTGTCGATCACCCTTCTGCAAGTAACACCCACGTTGCCAGTGACTGTGATAGACCCGTTTGGATCGCTCACACTGCCCTTGGCAGCAATCGTGACGCTACTGTCAACAGGAGCATCGACAGCGGTGGTGGTCGTCTGTGTGGTCTGCGCCTGGATGGTTGGACCACTCAGAGCAAGCATCACAACGACACCGAGCAGGAGGGTTAAGAAAGTCGGGCTGACTAGCAGTTGCCGCATCTTGTTATTTAGTTGTGTGTTCATGTTGTCTCTCCTTTCTCGGCCTCTTAGAAAGCGGTCGGCAGAATGTCGTCCGGGGCCATAAACGTGACGCCCTGCGGTTTCGGAATCGGAGTGGGCAGCGGTTGCAGGAACGGCGTGCCGCCATCGTCGATCTCCCAGCGCAAGAGCATCGCGTTGTCTTCGTGCATGGTGTTATGGCAGTGCTCCATGAACATGCCGCCCCAGTCGCGGAACTGAAGCGTGATCTTCACTTCGCCGCTGGGTCTCAGGCGCCAGACGTCCTTGCGTCCCTTCTCCCAGGCGGGCACCTTCGACGCGCTTCCGTCACGAGAGAGAGTCTGGCACTCCTCGAAGTGGATATGAATCGGGTGGTCCCAACCACCGCCGCCGTTTCTCAAGGTCCATATTTCGCGGGTGCCGAAACGCGGCGCCGCTGAGATACGGCCAAAGTCAGCCGCAAGTGTTGGTCCCTGATTGTCAGTCTTGATACCCCACGGACCGAAGAAGGTCGTGACCGGATCGTTGGTTGTTTGATTGGCGCCGCTGTTGAATTCGAACGTGCGTTCGCGGGCCACGGGAATATTCGACAGGTCCGGATTCGGGATCAGCGGATCGGGCACCTGACTGATATCAGGCTGTGCCGGATCGCGTACGATGCGGAACTCGAGGAATTTTCCAACGCAAGGATCTTGCGAGTTGCCTGACAGCGCCTCAGAAACACTGAGGTCCTTCGACACTCTCCGGCCGTCCTGATGTTCGGCGAGGTTGACCATCCAAACCGACTGGCCAACGGTGTAACGAGAGAAGTCAATAACAACGTCGTAACGTTCCGCGATGCCCTGCTCGTCGAGTTTGGTGAGCACGACCGGATGCGGCAGCAGATTACCGTCGTTGCCGATCTGGATCATCGGCGAACTATCGCTCAGTGCGATCTTGAAAAACCGCGAAACTGAGGCGTTCAAAATGCGGAAGCGATACTTGCGCCGCTCGACTTCGAAGTACGGCTTGTACGTGAGATTCACGGTCATGCGATCGCCGAGGAAACCGTCGAATTCGAAGATGTCCATCGCGAGCTGACCGCTTGCGTCCCACGCCTTGTCGGCAACCATCAGGTTCACGTCGTAGTCGAGGTTGCCCCATGATTTGCCGCTGACGCTGGCGCGTCCGCTCGGCAGTCTCAGGTTGATGCCGTCGATAATGTCTTCGGCACCGCGATCGAGGCCGCTGTAAATATTGAACATCCCGGCGATGCCTTTGTAGACGTTCTGCGCGGTGAAGCTGAACATGTGATCGTGGAACCAGTGCGTGCTCATCGTCTCGTGCCAGTCGCCCGGGACTTTCATGATGCCGCCGGCGTCGGTTGGACCAGACGCTAGTGGATCCTGGGCGGTGGTGTTGATGCTGTTCCGGCCAGCGAGGACGATTGGATAGTGATAATCGTAAAACTGGTTCGGGAAGAAGTAAGCGCCGGTAAAGCCGTCGTTCTCCGCGCCGTGATGCCCGTTGTGTTCGTGAGTAGAAATCGTATGAATACCGAAACCGCCGTTCTGGCTCTGCTGCGCGGGCAGTCTGTTATGTAGGCGGAAGAGGACCGGCTCGCCGTAACGCACCTGCATGAGCTTCGGCGGAATAGTTCCGTTATAAGTCCAGGCCTTCACACTGGTCTGAGTGGGCAGATTTGGGTGAAACTTGAATGGAATAGCATTGGCCGGGTTGATGCCGGAGTTCAGGGTCGACGGAACAGTAGGGTTGTAACTGTTATTGGTGGTTGCCCCTTCCACTGAAGCATCGACAGCGATTGCGGGCGGAAGCAGCCCGAACTGTTGGTGCGCCCAAATCGGTCCCGGAGGACGGCCTTCGATCGGACCCATGCCGCCGCCCAGTGCGGGGTCAACAGGTTGCTGTGTCTGGTTTGACTGCGCAGTGGGAGCCGGAGTCAGAGAAGAAACAGGAATCCGCGGGAACACGTCGAAGCGTGGCATCGGGGTCGAAAAAGCTGTGGTGTTATTTAGCAACGGACTCGGTGGAAGTCCGGTTGGAATGTTGGAGTCGGCGTATGCGCTGCGCGCAAACGGGCTGAGGCCGCTGATGGGAAGCATCAGGCCGGCGCTGGTAAACAATCCCATCTTGATCAGGTCGCGACGAGAAACCTGACCCTGGGAATTTGCATTGATTATCTCCCAACGGTTCTTTCGCGCTTGCTCGGCTTCACGCAAGCGAGCTTTGGAGGCCTTAGGAGACAAGAAGAAGTTTGTATCAGGCATCTGTTTCTCCTTTAATGGTGGCAAAAAGTCACAAGGGTATTTGCGGGAAAAGTGGAACGTCGGGGGGCTTTACGTTCCAGCCACGCGTAACCCTGATCGGATCCGCAATGGATCCTTCGGCGTGGCTTTGTATGTGTTGGTTTCTAAGTGAGAAGAAGCTTGAGCCCTCCGCAGGCCGTAACGATCAAGCGATCTCCCAAACGCTGAGTGAGGCGTGAGCATACAACGCGGTCGTAATCGTGAATGTCACCGGCGTGACAATTTGCCCCACATTTGTGTTAGACGGTTTGAAGGGCCTTGCCCGAAAGTCGTTTTTGGACTTCTTCTCTGTGCAACCTCTGTGTTCTCTGCGTCTCCGTGGTTGTTTTTACGAACAATTCCTTAACCACAGAGACACAGAGAACACAGAGGTTGCACAGAGAAGAAGTTCAGTGGCGACTTTTCGAACAAAGCCTGTTAGAGGTATACTGCACTCCCCCCCGCCCGTTAG
Source organism: Pyrinomonadaceae bacterium (assembly GCA_035553235.1). Classification (GTDB taxonomy): domain Bacteria; phylum Acidobacteriota; class Blastocatellia; order Pyrinomonadales; family Pyrinomonadaceae; genus PSRF01. The sequence goes on from DATNDM010000028.1 coordinate 4,065, forward strand.
ACTGTTCACCACTCCACTCAATTAACGAGCACTCGCGCCTTGCACGGTCGATTTCTGCGAGTCGATTCCTTTTGTAGGAAGAGCCCTTATGTCCCCACAAACACAGATTGCTCACGATTTTTCGCTTTGGTTTACAGGTCCGCTCGAGTGGATGCAGGGAATGAATCAGGAAGCGCTACATCGCTTTAATGCGACGATGCGAAGAACAAAACGCCCTCGCGGTGAGTGGGTCTTCGTTCATGGCGATCCTGCTGACTACGTCTACTTTCTGCAAAAAGGCCGGATGAAGATCACGGCTTTGAGCGAGGATGGTCACGAAGTCGTGCATGGAATACTCGGCCCCGGCGAAATTTTCGGCCATACCAGTTCCATCCTCGGCATCCCGCGCACGACGTCCGCTCAAACGCTCGAGACTTCGCTGCTTTGTGAAATACGCCAGAAGGATTTCGAATCGCTGTTGGCAGCATATCCGGCGTTGTCGCTCCAGTTGCTTAAGTCTGTTGAGCTGAGATTGAAAAAGGCCGAAGCCCAACTGCTGAATGTGATTTGCCATGACGTTTCGACCCGGGTCAGAGAAGCTTTGGTCGACCTGATGGCTGGTGAGTCAGGCGAGCACGCGAACCAGCCGGTCAGAATTAAGATCACGCAACAGGATTTGGCAAATCTGATTGGAGCGTCGCGGCAGAAGACGTGGGAGGCGCTGA
>DATNDM010000029.1:0-2415 GCA_035553235.1 Pyrinomonadaceae bacterium
CGAGTTAACCGCCTCGACGTCAAAACTGCGATCGCCCTCGTGCTGCTGGGCTGCGTTTCAGTGGTCCTGTATCGCGCCGGGCTCAGCGCCAGTGGGGTTGCCGGGATTCGGTTTTTTATGACGGTGGCGTTCATACAGTCAGCGATCTATTTGCTGGCTGCGTGGATCGTTGTTCGTGCTCGTCCTTCGAACGCAACGGTCCTGATCGCTGTCGCGTTCGCGGTGATATTTCGAGTGAGCATACTCTTCGCTCCGCCGTACCTCTCAGACGACATCTACCGCTACGTTTGGGATGGGCGGGTCCAGGCGGCGGGGATCAATCCTTATCGTTACATCCCCGCGGCGCCCGAGTTGGCCCACCTGCGCGACGACGCGATCTATCCACGAATCAACCGCCGCGAGTGGGCACACACGATCTATCCGCCGGTGGCTCAGGCGGTTTTCTTCCTGACGACGAGAATCAGCGAAAGCATCACCTGGATGAAAGCAACGATGGTCATTTTTGAGTTAGTGACCATCTGGGCCCTGGCGCAGTTGCTTACTCTACTCGGCCGGCCGCGACAACTTCTCCTGCTGTATGCGTGGCACCCGCTCGTCGTTTGGGAGTTTGCGGGCAGCGGACACGTGGACGCCATCTCGATCGGTTTTATGGCTCTGGCCTTCCTCGCCTGGCATAAAAAATCCGATCTCGGCGCCGGCGTCGCGCTCGCTTGTGCCACGCTGAGCAAACTTTTCCCGATGGTTCTAGTTCCCGCAATGCTCAAACGTGGCCGCTGGAGAAACGCGTTCTTCTTTGTGATGACGATCGTCGTTGGTTATCTCGTGTACCTCAGCGTTGGACCAAGAGCCGTCATCGGCTCCGTACCTGGATACACGCAGGAACGCGGGTTCATGAGCGGGCAACAGTTCTATGCGTTGAGCCTCGTGCATAAGTTGTTTGGCGTAGAACTGTCTGGTGTCGTCTACATGATCGCGACGGTGTTCGTGATGGCTGGAATCGGGCTTTGGGTGCTCCTGAAACAAGCGCGCAGTGAAGACACGCTGAAACACGCAATGGTTTTAGCGACCGCAACAACGGTGCTCTTCGCCCCGCATTTCCCGTGGTATTTCTGCTGGCTGGTTTACTTCCTGTGCTTCACGCCACGGCTGGCGAGCTTTTATTTAACCATCGCCAGCTTTCTGCTTTACGGAACGTGGTTGGGCGACTCGCCAGACGAGATGTTTGTGATTAACTCGCTGATCTATTTGCCGGCGTTGTTCATCGGAATCGTCGAGTACTGTTGGCGACGCTTTGGGTTTCAACCACTCGTGATGCTGCGTGAGAGAGAAGAACTTCAGTGAAGCTCGAAGTAGTAAACGATTCTTACTTTCCTGCCTGCAGAGGGTTTATGACACATCCGCGTGATCTGTGTAATCTGTGAATGAAAGGTGAGTCGTGGACGTCCTCGATAACAAATATCAGGTCGAACAACTCCTCGGGAAAGGTGGAATGGGTGAGGTGTATCGTGCCACGCATCTCGGCACGAAACGGACGGTCGCGCTCAAAGTTATTCATCCGCAACTCTCCGCCCACGATCAATTTGTCGCGCGGTTTCGACGTGAAGCGGAAGCTGCCGGACGTTTGCGTCATCCGAACGTCGTCGACGTCACTGACTTCGGCATCGCTCAGACGAAAAGTGGTCCAGTCGCTTACCTCGTGATGGAGTATCTCGATGGCTGCACGTTGGCCGAGATCGTTGCTGAAGAGGGTGTGCTGCCGATCGCGTGGGTGATCGACATTCTCGAACAAGTCTGTGCGGCGGTCGAAGAAGCACATCGCGCGGGGATCATTCATCGCGATCTCAAGCCTGACAATATCTGGCTCGAGCCGAATGGTCGTGGTGGTTACACGGTGAAGGTGCTCGACTTCGGGTTGGTGAAGCTTGGTGGCGCGGAAGAAATTGGCCGCGGATTTACGCGGATGAACGCGGATCTGCGTGACGTTCTTGAAGAGTCTGCCACCCTGATCAAGTCGGATAGCTTGACGGCGGTCGGGTCCGTGATGGGCACGCCGTATTACATGTCGCCGGAACAGTGTCGAGGTGAACATCTTGACACGCGGTCGGACATTTACAGTCTGGGGGTTGTTGCTTATCGGCTGTTGACGGGTGAGACGCCGTTCACGGGTTCGCCGCATGACGTGATCGAGTTGCACAAGAGTGCTGAGCCGCCGCCGATCCGTGAGAAGAATCGCAAGCTTCCGCGGAAGATGGCGCGCATCGTGATGTCGGCACTGGCCAAGGATCCGGCGCAGCGGCCGCAAAGCGCCGTCGGGTTTGCGGCAGCATTGCGGGCGAGCTGGGAAGGGCCGAGTCATTTGTTGCGACAGGCGTTCTCGCTCTACAGCGAACACTTTCCGACGTTCTTTAAGATCGC
>DATNDM010000030.1:0-7909 GCA_035553235.1 Pyrinomonadaceae bacterium
ACGGTACGCTTCGATGATGCGATTTGCGTCTTCAAGATTGCGCTCGATACGCGAACGAAGCACGTCGGCCACGAGCGCGTCGGCAGTGCGAATGCCGCGGCGGCCGGCTTTGTCTTCGTACGCGGGTCCGATGCCGCGCAACGTGGTCCCGACTTTTTCGTTGCCGAGTCGTTCCTCGCTGGTGTGGTCCAAAGCGCGATGATAAGGAAGAATCAAATGTGCGCGCGAACTGATCTTGACGCGCTCCGGTGAGACTTCGATGCCCTGTTGTGTCAAGCGATCCGCCTCGACGAAGAAGGCTTTGGGATCGATCACCATGCCGTTGCCGAGCACGCACGTCTTGCCGCGATGCACGATTCCCGAAGGCAGCAGATGCAGCACGAACGATTGATCGCCCACCTGGACCGAGTGGCCGGCGTTGTGACCGCCCTGATACCGAGCGACGATGTCGAAACGCTCGGCGAGCAGATCGACGATCTTGCCTTTACCTTCGTCGCCCCACTGGGCGCCAATGACTGCGATTACGTTAGACATAAACCAGTAAACACGGATTGAACGGATCATGAACCGGATTGACGCGGATCAGAGCTTGATTATTTCGTCATACAGTTCGATGTATTTCTTGCCAGCGGCTTCCCAGGAATTGTCGACTAGCATTCCGTTGCGCTGAATCTTTTGCCAATGCTCGGGCCGCGCATAAAAGTAAAGGGCTTCGCGTATTTTTTCAAGCAAGGCGCCCGCTTCGTACGCACCAAACTTGAACCCCGTGCCCGTTCCGTCAGACGGATTGAACTGTTGGACCGTGTCGTCCAGACCGCCCGTCGCACGCACAATCGGAACAGTGCCGTAGCGCATGCTGTACATCTGGTTCAAGCCACACGGTTCATAGAGCGACGGCATGAGAAACATGTCGGCGCCCGCTTCGATTTGATGGGCCAGCGGCTCGCCCGCGTAACCTTTGTAAATGCCGACCTGGCGTGGCGCCGTGTCGTGCCACCACTGCAAAAAGTCTTCGTATTCTTTCGCGCCCTTGCCGAGCGCAATGAAAAACACGCCGGTGGCGAGAATCGGATAAGAAATCTGGCGAATCAGATCGTAGCCCTTCTGGCCCACCAACCGCGAAATGATCGCGATGATCGGTCGCTCCGGATCTTCCGGTAGACCAAATCGACGCAGCAGATCGATCTTGCACTCGCGCTTGCCTGACAGATCATCGACGGAAAAGTTCGCGGCGACGTGTGGATCAGTTTCCGGGTTCCAGATACTGTAATCGACACCGTTCGTAATCCCCGCCAAACGATCGCGACGCGCGCGCAACAGCCAGTCGAGACCATACCCCTGTTCGGGAGTTTGAATTTCACGCGCATAACGCGGGCTCACGGTTGAGAGTGCGTCGGCCGTAATGATGCCGGCCTTCAGCGCGGACGCCGCACGGTCCAACATGAAGTCGTCGCGCTCAGGCGAATCGCCGAAGCCGAGCCACCAGAGATCGGCGGCATCGAACAAACCCTGGTAACCGACGTTGTGAAGTGAAAACAAACTCTTCGTCTTTTGAAAGAACGCTTCGTAGCGACGCCGAGCGCGCAACTCGGCCATTGCAAAGCCGCAGGGCCAGTCGTTCCCGTGCACGACATCTGGTTCGAAACTCAAATGCTTCAGCAGTGCGAGCGCAGCCCGCGAAAAGAACGCGAAACGAATGTAGTCGTCTTCGTAACCGTAGATCTGAGGACGCCCGAAGAAGTCCGGCGCTTCGAGCAGGTAAGTTGGTGCACCCGCGGCGTCGCTATACCAGAAGCGAACCTGATGAACGTGGCCGCGCCACTCGACACGCACGTTCTCAACAGAGCCGCCATTCAACAGTGCGCGATCAATCTGTTCGTAAAGCGGAAGAATGAGCTTGGCGTCGACATCGAGACTCGTGAGCGCTTTCGGCAGCGCGCCAGATACGTCAGCCAGCCCGCCCGTCTTGGCAAAAGGCACAGCTTCGGAAGTCAGGATGGCTACGCGCATTCAAAAAGAGATTGGCACAAAAAACCATCCACAGATTACGCAGATATTTCAAAAACATCGGTGTAATCTGTGGATGGCTTTGATCGAGTTTAGCTCTGCATCGAGGCGAGAAATTCGGCGTTGGACTTTGTCTTCTCCAGTCGCTCGAGCACGACTTCCATTTGCTCGACCGGCGACAGCGGATTCAGCACACGCCGCATCACCCAAATGCGATTGAGGTCTTCCTTGCTGATCAGCAATTCTTCCTTGCGCGTGCCGGAGCGTTGCAAGTCGATTGCCGGGAACAGTCGCTTATCACTCAAGCGCCGATCGAGGTGGATTTCGGAGTTGCCGGTACCTTTGAACTCTTCGAAGATCACGTCGTCCATACGTGAACCCGTGTCGATGAGCGCGGTGGCGATGATCGTGAGCGATCCGCCTTCCTCGATATTGCGCGCGGCGCCGAAGAATCGCTTCGGACGTTGCAGCGCGTTGGAATCGATACCGCCCGAGAGGATCTTGCCGCTCGGTGGTACGACTGCGTTGTGCGCACGCGCCAGACGTGTGATCGAGTCGAGCAGGATCACGACATCGCGCTTGTGCTCGACGAGTCGTTTCGCTTTTTCGATCACCATGTCAGCGACTTGCACGTGGCGAGTCGGTGGTTCGTCGAATGTTGACGAGATCACTTCGCCGTTGACCGAGCGCTGCATGTCCGTGACTTCTTCAGGCCGCTCGTCGATGAGCAGCACGATCAACGTTGTCTCAGGATGGTTCTGCGTAACTGAGTTCGCGATGGTTTGCAGCAGCATCGTTTTACCGGTGCGCGGCGGCGCGACGATCAAGCCACGCTGTCCCTTGCCAAGCGGTGTCACCAGATCGATGACGCGCGCGGACAGATTGTCGGATGAAGTCTCCATCCGCAACTGCTCTTCCGGATAGAGCGGCGTGAGATTGTCGAAGAAAACTTTTTCGCGCGCCTGATCCGGAGATTCGAAGTTGATGGCTTCAACTTTGATTAACGCAAAATAGCGTTCACCCTCTTTGGGAGGCCGAATCTGGCCGCTGACGGTGTCGCCGGTGCGCAGGTCGAACTTGCGAATTTGCGACGGCGATACATAGATATCATCCGGACCCGGCAGATAGTTGTACTCCGGCGCGCGGAGAAAGCCGAATCCATCCGGCAACGTTTCGAGCACACCCTCCGAAAAGATCAGGCCGCTCTTCTCAGTTTGTGCGGCGAGTACTTTGAAGATGAGCTCTTGCTTACGCATGCCGGTCGCGCCGGGTACATCCATACTCTTCGCGATCTGCGTAAGTTTGGAGATCGACATCTCCTTAAGATCGGCCAGATTATGAAAGCCTTCGTTCTTGCCGTCGCGGTCGCGGTCGCGGCTTTCTCTGGATTCTCGTTCGGGAGCTTCGGCGGTTGCTACTGTGGCGCCGCCATTATCTCCATCGGCGTCGGTGTTCGCGCTCGATGCGCGTGAACGTGTTCGTTGTGACATATCGGTTTCTCTAGTATTTCTTTTACCCACTTTTGTAGCGGTCATTCAATTAACTAAAACGGGAATGTGAACGATTGTGCGGTTAGAGCGAGAGATGCAGGACGCGCGTTGTGCTTCCCACGTCATATCGCGGGGCAATAAACTTTGATTCTCCTCAAACGGTGTAATGCAATGTAACTCAACTTTGCGCGCGCAGCAAATCGGTAACGCGTTGGATGCGACCCACTCGAAGCGCGTGGCCCAAAAAACCAGGTTGACCAAAAGGGGGCGGATGAGACTTTTTGGATTCGGCTCAGGATACTAGCTGAACGTTGCAAAGCGCAAACGCAAAGAACACATCTGTGTCTTATGTGTGGATAAAGGCGACCATCGTTTACACAGAAGCTTCAACTACTCTGCTGGATTGCGCTTTTGATCACGCGCCAAAGCTCTTCGCGACCGCGGCCGCTTTTGGCCGAGTAGGCCATTACGCTGTCAACGTCGAGCACGCGTGCAATGTGCCCCAGGCTCTTTCTCAATTCATTGTTCGAAAGCTTATCGGATTTCGTGGCAACGACTAACCGCGGCTTGTCACTTACTTCAAGCCATTCGTGAAGTTGCAAATCCTGTTTAGTGGGTTCGTGGCGCGAATCTACGACATGAATTGATAGCACAAGCTGGCGGCGCTTGGCAAGAAAACTGGTGGCCATCTCACCCCAACTCGATTTTATTTCCTTCGGTACGCGCGCGTACCCGAAGCCCGGGAAATCCACGAAGCGAAAGTGATCGTTAATGTCAAAAAAATTCAATGATTGTGTCCGGCCCGGAGTCGAGGAGGTGCGTGCAAGCCCGCGCACCTGGAGCAGGGAATTGATGAGGCTCGATTTACCGACGTTGGAACGACCCAGGAAGGCGATCTCCGGTTTTGCGTCGCGGGGCCAGTCCTCTTCTTTGAACGCGCTTTTAAGAAATTCGCCGCGGATTTTCGCGGATGAACGCGGATTTGATCTGCGTTCATCTGCGTTCGTCCGCGGCCCCATTTCGTTAGCTTAGTTGCCTCCGGCAGCAGCGGCCTGTGCAGCCGCGCGTTGCTGGTAGAGCGCGATCAGTTTCTGCATGCGATCCCGAATCGTCGCCAGTTTGGCTTCGTAATTAGGACAGTCCTTGACAACTTTTTCGAGGTGCGAAAACAAGTTCGGATTACCCATCTCTTCGCGCAGCGCCGGCAGGAAAGGTTCCAGCTTGGCATATACGAAGAAGTGTTCGCCGTTGGCATCGTTGAACATCTGCGCGTCAATAGCGCCATTGTTAACGAACGAGCAGGCCATGTCCCAGTAGGACGTCACCATGCGATAAAGACCGCTCTTATCGCTGGTTAATACATCGACAAAATCTTCTTTGCCCTTGGGATTAAACTGGAAAAACCAGTTGCGCGCTTCGCGCATGGTCTTCTCGCGACGGAGTTCGTAAAGCTTCAAAATCAGATCTGCATCATGATGTTTGCTCATTCTTACTCTCCTTATAGATCCATCCACATAGATCCATCCACAGATTACGCAAACCTAAAAACATCCGAGTAATCTGTGGATGGTTTTTTAGCTAGTCTGAATTCCTTGTGAAGGCTGCTCAGTAGTCCACAGCGGCGGACCTTCATCGGCAGCGGCCTCGGTCGGGCACGAATCCTCGAGCGCGAGTGACAAAACTTCATCGATCGTTTCGACGAGTTGCACCGACATCACGTCGCGTACTTCCTCGGGCAGTTCGCCGAGGTCCTTCTCGTTGTCTTTCGGCAGAATGATTGTGTCGATACCGAAGCGGTGCGCCGCGAGGATCTTTTCCTTGACGCCGCCGATCGGAAGTACCTTGCCACGCAACGTGATCTCGCCCGTCATCGCGACGTTCTTCCTCACTGCCACGCGCGTCAATGCGGACGCCATCGCAGTCGCCATCGTGATGCCGGCCGAAGGGCCGTCTTTCGGAATCGCGCCTTCCGGAATGTGAATGTGCAAATCGCGCTTCCGAATGAAGTCGAGACTCATTCCCAGTCGTTCTGCGCGCGCGCGAATGCAAGTCAATGCGGCTTGCGCCGACTCCTGCATCACGTCGCCGAGTTTGCCGGTGAGCGTCACGCCGCCACGACCTTTAACAAGCGTGGCTTCGATTTGAAGCACTTCGCCACCAATCTCCGTCCAGGCAAGTCCGGTTGCAAGTCCGACCTCACTCTCGGCAGCGACGCCTTGTTGCCTGAACTTGATTGGACCAAGCATCTCGCGAACTCGATCTGCGTCGACCACGACGGCGGGCGCATTTTCTTCTGACTGTTCAGAGACAAACTTGCGCGCGAGCTTGCGGCAGCACGAACCGATCTCGCGTTCGAGATTACGGACGCCGGCTTCGCGAGTGTAGTGACGAATTACTTCGAGAATGCCTTCGTCGGTGAAGTCGAACTGTTCAATCTTGAGTCCGTTTCCTTCGGCTTGCTTCGGCACGAGGTGTCGCTTCGCGATCTCGAGTTTTTCTCGTTCGGTATAACCGGAGAGACGAAGTATTTCGAGTCGATCCTGAAGCGCCGGTGGAATCGTGTGCAGGACGTTCGCAGTGGCGATGAAGAATACTTTCGAGAGATCGTATTCCACGTCAAGATAATGATCCTGGAACGTGTGGTTCTGTTCCGGATCGAGCACCTCGAGTAGTGCCGCGCTCGGATCGCCACGGAAGTCCGCGCCGAGCTTGTCGACTTCGTCGAGCAACAGCACGGGATTCACAGTACCGGCCTTCTTCATCATCTGGATGATCTGTCCGGGCAGCGCGCCGATGTAGGTGCGACGATGACCACGAATCTCAGCTTCGTCGCGTACACCGCCTAACGATAGACGGACGAACTTGCGACCGGTCGCACGCGCAATCGATTTTCCGAGACTGGTTTTGCCGACTCCCGGCGGGCCGACGAAGCACAGAATCGATCCGCGCGGGTTCTTCACGAGTTGCCGCACCGCGAGATACTCGAGAATTCGTTCTTTGATCTTCTCGAGTCCGAAGTGATCTTCGTTCAAGACTTCTTCAGCCTTCACGAGATCCTTGATCTCTTTCGACTTCTGTTTCCACGGCACGCTGATCAGCCAATCGATGTACGTGCGCGAGACTGTGCCTTCAGCCGACATTGGCGGCATGGCTTCGAGCCGGTGCAATTCCTGCATGGCCTTCTCTTTGGCCTCTTCGGTCATGCCGGCTTCTTCGATCTTTTTCTTCAGCTCTTCGAGCTCTGCCTTCTCATCCTTGCGACCAAGCTCTTTGTGAATCGCTTTGATCTGCTCGTTGAGGTAGTACTCCTTTTGAGCTTTCTCCATCTGGCGCTTGACGCGCGTCTGGATCGTGCGATCGAGTTGACGTTTCTCGATCTCGGTTTCCAGCAGTTCGATCAGACGTTGCAGCCGCGCCTGGGTGGAGAAGATCTCGAGTAGGCCCTGTTTGTCTTCGACTGAGATTCGCAGTTGTGATGCGAGTGCGTCAGCGAGATGCGAAGGTTCCTGATTGCGCAACGCGGTTTGCAGTGCGTCCGTTTGCGTGTCGGGCGCGAGTCGCAGGTGCTGCTCTACGAGTTGGCCGACTTTCTGGATGAGCGCATCCAGACGTGTGCCTTCTTCGTTGACTATCGGCGCGCGGCGGACGAGTGCCATAAACGCGCCATCGGTATTCTCAACGCGGACTGTGGTCGCGCGTTCACGGCCCTCGACGACGACCTTGATCTGGCCGTTCTCCTGTTTCTGCGACTGGAGAATCCGGCCGAGCGTGCCCACCATGTAGATCTGTTCGGGGCCGGGCTCGTCAACAGTGGCGTCGTGCTGAGTGGCAAGGAAAATCGTGCGGTCCGTCGCCAGGGCCTGTTCGAGTGCCCTGACTGATCCGGAACGTCCTATTTTGAAAGCGACTTTGGTAAAGGGGAATATCACGACGTCGCGAATCGGCACCATCGGGTACCAGGCTACGTCGGAGGGGGTTCTGTCTGAATATTCTTCCATGATTGAACAACTTTTCTGAGAAAGAGGCCTAATTGTAAATCATTTCCGGGCCGCAAAAAAGCGCGAGGTGATTAAAGCCGGGTTCTTTAACCACGGATTACACAGATTACACCGATTCCTTTAATAAATCTGCGTGATCAGTGGATAAAACGGTACGGTTAGGCGGCCGCGCCGTCGATTCCGGTCAGGCTTTCGCCCGGAACCGCGCGCCGACGCTCGACCATTTCGCTGGTTATGACGAATTCTTTGACTCGTTTCTGAGAAGGAAGGGTGTACATCGCGTCGAGTAGCAGTTCTTCGAGGATCATCATGAGGCCGCGCGCGCCGACCTTGCGCTCAACAGCCTGCCGTGCGACCGCTTTGAGCGCATCCTCAGTGAACTTCAACTTGACGTTGTCGAAATCAAACTTCTTT
>DATNDM010000031.1:0-3525 GCA_035553235.1 Pyrinomonadaceae bacterium
GGCTTCACGCGCATTTCAGAACACGCGCCACCGGAAAAGATTGTCAGTCTGCTGAATCGTTACTTTTCCGCGATGACTGACATCATTTTCGCGCACGGCGGGACGCTCGATAAGTACCTCGGCGATGGTTTGATGGCGCTTTTCGGCGCGCCCACCGCGACGCCCGACGATGCATCAAATGCCTTGAACGCGGCCGTAGCGATGCAGCGTCGCATGCTCGCAATCAATCGTGAACTGCACGACGAGGGTTTTCCGGAGATTGGCGTCGGCATGGGCCTTCATACCGGCGAGGTGATCGTCGGTTATATCGGCTCCGACCGGCGTTCCGAATACACGGCGATTGGCGATACTGTAAACACTTCATCGCGACTGGAGTCTAATGCTCGTGGCGGTGAGATTCTGATCAGCGACGCGACTGCCAAGGCCGCGCACAGTCGCTACAAACTGAAACCGCGCGACCCGATCATGGTAAAGAACCGCCAGCAGCCGGTAAATCTTTGGGAAGTTGATTGGATACGAGCAAGCGGTTCGTTTTAGTCTCTGCGTAATCTCTGCGCCCTCTGCAGAGGCTACGCAGAGAAGTGATTGTTTTTATGTCGTTCATAGGGAAAACCAAAACTCTCCTCGGTCTCAGCGCCCTCCAGAACCTCGTCTCGGATTCAATGGCAATCGACATGGGCTCGGCGAGCACAATCATCGCCGTGCGCGGGCGCGGCATCGTCGTTGACGAACCGTCGGTTGTGGCCGTCAACAAGGTCTCAGGGAACGTAATCGCCGTCGGTAACGAAGCACACAAGATGCAGGGACGTGAGGCGCGCGACGTAACGGTGATTGCGCCGCTCGTCGACGGTGTCGTGGCCGATTTCGAAAGAACGCGGACGATGCTCGACTACTTCGTTCGGTCGGCGCGCAGCGGTCTTTCTCATTTCAGCCGGCGCGCGATCATGAGCGTTCTGTCTGAAGTGACGCAGGTCGAGCAACGCGCGTTGCTGGCGGCTGCCGAAGAAGCACGGATCAGCCGCGTGTACATGATTGAGGAAGGCCAGGCGGCGGCAATCGGCGCGGGGGTGCCGGTCAACGACGACCATGCGGCGGCGGTCGTGGACATCGGCGGCGGCACCACGAACGTGGCCGCGATCATCAACGGCTCGATCATCGCTTCGCGGGCCGAAAGAATCGGCAGTTCCGATATCGACATCGCGATCATGGATCGTTTGCGACGTCACCGGGGTCTAACTATCGGAGAGCAGACTGCGGAGCGTTTGAAACTCGATCTCAGCTCGGCGATTGAGCCTGAAAATCCTGCGCGTAAGATCCACGTCCGGGGTCGCGACGTTCAGACGGGAAGTCCGGGCGCCGTCGATCTCACGGCGGGCGAGGTTTACCAGATTACGCAGCCGGTGATCCGGCGTATCGCTGCAGCGGTGCGATCGTTGCTGAGTGACCTCTCGCCCGAGGTGGCTGGCGATGTTTTCGATCGCGGGTTGATACTCACGGGCGGTGGCGCGTCGTTGGAGGGGTTGGCGAGCTATCTCGGGAAGGAGCTCGAACTCGACGTGAGAGTTGCTGACGATCCGCGGTTCGCGATTGTGCGAGGGCTCTCGCAGTTGTATGACGAGCCGTTACTGTTGCGACGCGTCGCGCGGACTGAAACGCATCTGCTGATTGATACTGAGGCGACCGCGTTTGAGACGTAAGACAGCCACAAAAAGGCACGAAGCACAAAAATGGTAGCGGACATTTTCAGACGTCAGGTCACGGTGGCGCACATCTTCGGGATTCCGGTGCGTTTCGATTACCGCTGGTTCATAGTATTTGTTCTGAGTGTTTGGCTCATCGCGATGAACCTGAGTCGCGGTGGTATGTGGGTCGGTTCGTTCAAGCTGATGCCGGTGAGTGTCACGGTCGCGTGGGTGCTCGCCGTGATAACCACGATTGGACTATTTCTTTCCGTGCTCGGCCACGAACTCTCGCACGCCCTGATGGGCCGCGCGGAAGGTATCGAGATCGAGGAGATCGTCCTGCACCCGTTCGGCGGCCTCGCCCGGCTGCGCAACGAACCGGAAAGTCCGCGTGCGGAGTTTCGGATTGCGGTTGCTGGTCCAGCCGCGAGTTTTCTCTTTGCAGCGATCAGTTTTGTGCTGATGCTGCCGGTGATGATGGCGGGCTACCCGATCGTCAGCGGCGTGTTGTTACTGCTCTGCGCCGGCAATCTGCTCCTCGCCGTCTTCAATCTTTTTCCGGGATATCCGTTAGACGGCGGTCGCGTGTTGCGCGCGCTTCTCTGGCGCCGCACCGGCGACATTCGCGAAGCGACGCGTCTGGCGGGCATCTGCGGCATGTTGATCGCCGCGATCCTGATCATCTTCGGCGTCTACATGGCGATCGCGCCGACGTTCCGCTCGTACTTCATGGGCTTCTGGTCCGTGCTCGTTGGGCTCTTCCTTTTCGACGCTGCTTACAGCGTCGTGCGACACGCGCGCGGCAAGATCCGAAACGTCGTCAGCGAAGCGATGTCGGCCCCGGTCTCCGTCGAGCCTGACGCGCTCATCAGTTACCTGATCAACTCCGTCTTGCCGATGCACAGGCAGGTCGCTTTTCCAGTCGCACAAGATCGTCGCCTGCACGGAATGCTGTCACTGGAAGACTTAAAAACGCTGCCGCGCGAACGCTGGCACCTCACGCGCGCTCGCGACGTCATGCGTCCGATCGCCCCGCGATTTTTCGTCGAACCAAATGCGACGCTCGCCTACGCGCAGGAGTTGATGAGGCGAAATGGGATCGGGTCTGTGGCAGTAGTGGGCAAGACCGGCGAGCTCGTTGGGTTCCTTCAAAGCGGCAAGTTCAAACGCGTCAAACGTAAATAGACTTACAAATTACACACAATCCGCAGATTGTTTTACAGAATCTGTGTGATCTGTGTAATCTGTCGATATATGCTTGCGGTAATCGGCGCGCTCTTTGCCAATGCTCTGATCGCCATACTGAAGCTGGTAGCGGCCGTGATTACGGGCTCCTCCGGCATGATGGCTGAGGCGCTGCATTCGGTCGCGGATACGACAAATCAGATCTTTCTTTTGTTGGGTTTGCGGTTCTATAAGCGGCCGGCCTCCGACAAGCACCCATTTGGTTATGGGAAGGAACGGTTTTTCTGGTCTTTCATAGCGGCGATTTTTATTTTCGGTGTGGGTGCGACGTACGCGATCTACGAGGGCATCGAGAAACTCGCGCATCCACATCCGCCCACGAACCTTGGCTGGGCCTATGCTGTGCTCGCTATCTCGTTCGTGCTGGAGTCGGGATCGATCGCGCTGGCGCTTTACCAGGAAGTTAAAGAGGCGCATCACGAAGGACTGACGTTTGGCCAGTACCTGCGTGAGTCGAAAGATCCGACCGCCAAGACAGTGATCTTTGAAGACTCGGCTGCGCTGATCGGAATCGTGGTCGCTACCGTCGGCCTGGTACTGACCGATTATCAGGTGGGCGGCGCGGCCGGAGCGTATTGGGACGGCGTTGCGTCAATAA
>DATNDM010000032.1:0-6933 GCA_035553235.1 Pyrinomonadaceae bacterium
TTTCAGCCTGTGTGGCCGCGGTGTCGCGTGCCGTGACGCGCAGATCGCTGTAACCGTTGGTGGACGTCTTCAACACCTCGGCTCCAAACCCGGCTGCATCGTCTAAAATCACTTCAAATCCGGATCCCGTTTTGCGATAGATGTAGATCGAACAGTTCACCATTCCACACGCGCATGGTCCACTCATCTCGACTTGATACTCATTTACGCCGTCACGATTCAGGTCGACGTCTTCAATCGTCATGTCCTCCTGGGCCTGGCGCAGTCCGCCTTCGTCCTGCTGCATGCAGTCGCGCAGGTCCTTGAAATCACTGAGCACCTGGTTGAAGATTTTCGCGCGCAGATCCTGTTTGTTGTCGTGTTGCTGCGCCTGGGCCACCGCTGCAAGAATCAAACACGTAATCGCGATGAAAGATATTGCTCGTCTGTGAAACGTCATAGTTTGCTCCTAAAAATCGCCTTTACTCCGGCGAACTCAATCAACTAAGCAATTCCTCTTTCTGTGCATTTTGTGCCTTTTTGTGGCAAACCTCTTGCGGCGCGATTTGCGACCACGCGACGAGACTGCAAGTGACAAAGCCGAATGCGTTGAGGAGCCCGTGCGTCATCGCCATCTTCGGAATCGTCAGAATCAACGTGTGCGTCGCGAGGCTGTACGCGTAAAGACAAGCGAGCACCATTGCCGCACAACTCGAGACCGCTCCGACCCATAACAACATTCGCCACCGCGTCTGCGCTATTGCCGGCCCAACCCAACCAATCGTCAATATTGCCAACAGCACGAGCCCGACGGTGAGCAGCAGCGCGCCGATGAACCCGAGCCACGGTGAATAGGTGATTCCGGCGGCGACGAGTGGCATGGCAGCGATGACTGCGATCACGAGAAAGATGAACACGTTCCGCGGATGATCTCGGCTTGCAAGCACTCTTCCGCTCATTCCGGCAATGATGGGAGTGGCGAATCCTGCGAAGTGAAAGTGGACTGGGGTCAGCAGGATGATCAACTCGCCATATCCGAAAGGCTGAACGCCGAGGCGGTAGATCACGAGCCATATGCCGGCCACAGGCAGATATAACAGGCCAGCATCAATGCTCAGCTCTTCAAGGTATCTGAAGCCGTGTGATGAGAGTCGTGCTAGTCCGTACAAGGCGACGAGTATGTTGAGGATGAGCCATGCGCACGCGAGCGTCGCGGAGAGGATGCCTCTATCGAAGAAGAATGATCCTATCGTGAGTAGTGCGGCGACGGGCTGCACCAGGACGATGAGCTTGTACAGTGGCGAATTATCTTGAACCGTGGAAAGTCCTAAAGGCACGATGACGAGCACCGCGAAGAACAGCACCTTGTGGATCACTTCAACCGGTGCGGTCTCCGCAGTAGTAAGTAGAAGTGTGACCAGCCAAACAATCACACCGCCCACAGCGCTTCGTTTAGCTGGAGTTGATGGCATCCTGGCGATTTAGCCACAAAGAAGCACATAAACACAAAATTGTTTTTCGAGTGGTTATGTGTTCTTGTGCTTTTTTGTGGCCCGGATTTCTTGTAGGTGGGTCGCGACGGCACTTAGAACTCCATCCCACTTCCCTGCCTCACGCTGTCGGAAAAGACGCATCGTCGGATACCACGGCGTGTCGTCGCGATCGCGCAGCCAGCGCCAGTCAGCTTCAAACGGAAGTAGCGTCCAGGTCTTAACGCCGAGGGCGCCGGCTAGGTGAGCCGTCATCGTGTCAACCGAGATGACGAGATCGAGCGCGCGCATGATGCGTGCATCGTCCAGTGGATTCTCACCTCCGGAGAGCGAACCCATCGAACCGTCCCAACCAGCACGTGACGCATCTCGTTGCAGTATGTGCCACTCAATTCCCGGCACCTCCATCAACCGTTTCACTTCCGAAAAAGGAACTGAACGACGGTGATCCCAATCACCCGATTGCCAGATCAGCCCAACACGCAGACGCCCGTTCCGCGGAAGCAAAGCAGGTTCTACAAAGATGTACGGCACGTCGGCAGGGATAGTCTCGAGCGTCGTGCGAAAGAGATGCGGCAGTTCGTTGAGTTCGAGATCGACGTCGTATTCAACTTCAGGCGCGCCATCGTGTAGTGGAAATAACTCATCGATACCGCGAACACTCCGCAGTAAAGGGATCAAGGAAGGCTGTGTCCAAACGATCACCTCCGCCGCGATCGCTTTTAACAAAGAAGCATAGCGAATGAAGTGAATCGTATCACCGAGGCCGTGATAACAACGTACGAGAACTCGTTTGCCGCTCACTGAAGATCCATCCCAAACGGTTTGGAACCAACGAGGAAGATCGCTTTGATCGCGTGGAGTGCGGAGTAGTGCGTCACTGATCTTCCAGGCAGTGTCGAAGTCGCCGAGACGCATCGCGCGCAGCCACGATGAATTTTGATCTTCGCCACTCATGTCGCGTCAGAGTAGATCTGTGGATAACGCTTATTCGTTTCGAATTTCTTGTTTTCTTCGCAAGGTACGCGAACGAACCGAAGGTACATAGATGCAAGCGTACAGTTCGGGACTTCAAAAATTTCATCTGCTGTTTCGGCCGGAGGAGTGGTGCGCGAAAGCAGCGAAACGCGGTGGCAGGAGAATCGATTGTTAGCAGTGCTTCCCGAACGGGAGCGTGCGCGCCTGATTCCGCAATTAGAAATCCTCACGCTCTTCGCCAAAGAAACGGTCTACGAACCGGGGGAAGAAATGAACTACGTTTACTTCCCCCTCGATTGCATCGTCGTCCTGATCAGTTCAGTCGAAGCGAAAGCAACTGTCGAAGTCGGCTTGATCGGCAACGAAGGACTCGTCGGCGCACCCATATTAATGGGCGCGAAACATGCGAACAGCCAGGCGCTGATACTCACTGAAGGCAAAGCGCTTCGTCTGCCGGCACCGATCGTCAGGAAAGAAACAAAGCGCAGTAGTCGCATGCGCGAATTGATGCTCGCGTATGCGAATGCACTGCTCGCGCAGAGCGCTCAACTCGCCGCGTGTCATCGCTATCACACACCACAGGCACGCCTCGCTCGCGTCTTGTTGATGATCGACGATCGACTACACACACATGAACTTCGGACGACGCAGGATCTGCTCGCACACTTGTTAGGCACTCGGCGCGCGACCGTCACACAAGCCGCAAATCAGTTGCAGGATCACAACCTCATCGAGTCTCTGCGCGGGCGCATCAGAATTCTCGATCGCAAAGCACTCGAAAAATTCGCTTGCAGTTGCTACGGCATCATCGGCGAACAACACAACGGCGGGTAGCGAGATTTCTCTGTGCAGCCTCTGTGTTCTCTGTGTCTCCGTGGTGATTTCCGGAACACAACCACGGAGACACAGAGAACACAGAGGTTGCACAGAGAAGCAGTTCAAATTAGATCATCATCCAACGGCCTGCATCAAGCTGCGGACCATTAGGATCTCAACTCTAACAATTTCTTCACGGTACTTACTTTTCTCGAATGCAAGTACGCTGGCGTACCGATATCACGATCAACGACATGTACTTTCCTCACCTCGGGGACTGATCCGAACAGTACCGAACCAGCAAGGGGGGCAACATGACAAGGGGTAAAACGAACCCGGCGAGTAATGGCAACGGTCGTCACAACAGCGCTCACACTTTCCCTCTCACGCCAGTCAGCAAAAACGGAAAATCAAAACCAATCCTGATCACCGGCGGCGCTGGTTTCGTCGGTTCCAACCTGGCGCATCGACTTCTCTCCAACGGGCATCGCGTGCGCTTGCTCGACAACCTTTCACGCGCCGGCGTCGAACGCAACCTCCGCTGGCTCATCGAAACTCACGGCGACCTGGTTGATATAGAAGTACCTGACGTCCGCAACCTTTCCATCGTCAAACAAGCCGTCAAAGATGCGTCGCAGATCTTTCACTTCGCCGCGCAGGTGGCAGTGACCTCGAGCCTCGTAGATCCAATCGAAGACTTCGAGATCAATGCGCGCGGTACGTTGAATCTGCTCGAGGCCGTTCGCGCTGCGGATAATCCGCCGCCGCTGATTTTCACGTCGACTAACAAGGTCTACGGCAATCTCGCGGATTTGCAGTTCACTAAACAAGCGAATCGTTATATGCCGCTCGACGAGTCCATCCGCGAGCGAGGCATTAATGAAAGCCGCCCGCTCGATTTCCATAGTCCCTACGGCTGCTCGAAAGGCGCGGCCGATCAGTATGTGACTGACTACGCTCGCACCTATCGAATTCCCGCACTCGTGTTTCGCATGAGTTGTATTTACGGGCCGCACCAATACGGGAATGAGGACCAGGGCTGGGTGGCGCATTTTGTCATCCGGTCCATGTCCGGCAAACCCATCACGATCTACGGCGACGGCATGCAGGTGCGCGACATCTTGTTCATCGACGATCTGGTCGATGCGTTTCTGCTGGCGCAACAACACATGCCGAAACTCGCGGGGAACGCTTTCAACATCGGTGGCGGGCCGAGCAACAGTATCAGCCTGCTGGAATTACTCGATCTGCTGGCGGTGGTCCATGGCGGCGATGTTTCCGTCCGGTTCGAAGACTGGCGCGCGGCGGACCAGCGTTACTACGTCGCGGATACAAGCAAGTTCAGCAGCCTGACGGGATGGCAAGCGCGCGTGCCGGTCGCGGAAGGCGTGCGCCGCCTGTATGAGTGGATTCGAACGGGAGACGAGCAATTCTCCGCGGATGGAATGAACGTCGCGAACTTACCAGCCGCGAACAGGATCGC
This sequence comes from Pyrinomonadaceae bacterium, assembly GCA_035553235.1. Lineage (GTDB taxonomy): Bacteria > Acidobacteriota > Blastocatellia > Pyrinomonadales > Pyrinomonadaceae > PSRF01. The sequence goes on from DATNDM010000032.1 coordinate 4,747, forward strand.
AGCAGTCAAATTCTAGAGTGCTTCTTTGTGCTTCTTGTGCTTTCTGCGGCTAAACAAAATCGGGTGTCGATCAAGCGCGCGGCGTTGGCTCGTGCGGTGCCGGGATATGCAGGTGCGATCTCGGCACCGCGACAAATCGAGATAAAGCGCGTCGAGTTTCGTGCGCCGGCGGCAGGCGAAGTTCGCGTGCGGATTGAAGGCTGCGGTGTTTGTGCTTCGAATCTTGAGCTGTGGCTCGGAAAGCCGTGGTTCAAGTATCCGGTCGAGCCAGGTGCGCCTGGACATGAGGCATGGGGACAAGTTGATGCGATCGGCGACGGTGTTGCCGGTTTAGACGTCGGTGATCGAGTGGCGATGCTGTCGTCACACGCGTTCGCGGAATACGACTTTGCACAAAGCTCCGAAGTTGTTCGACTGCCCGCCGCGCTCGATGGCGAGCCGTTTCCGGCGGAGCCGCTTGGTTGTGCGGTCAATATCTTCAAGCGCGCGAACATTCGTCGCGGTGAAACGGTGGCGATTGTTGGTGTCGGGTTTCTCGGGATTTTAATGACGCAACTCGCGACGAATGCGGGTGCGCGTGTCTTCGCACTTTCGCACAGGCGTTCGTCACTGAAGCATGCGCCCAGTTTGGCGCCGCGGAGACGATTGAGATTCACGATAAGCAACAGGCGCTGCAACGCGTCAGTGAGGTTACGGACGGACGTGGTTGTGACTGCGTGATCGAAGCGGCCGGTAAACAGGACGCACTCGATCTCGCGAGTGAACTGACGAGCGAGCGAGGGCGACTCGTAATCGCCGGTTACCACCAGGATGGTCCAAGACAAGTAAACATGCAGCTCTGGAACTGGCGCGGGCTTGACGTCATCAACGCGCATGAACGCGACAGCCAGGTTTATGTCGCGGGAATGCGTGAAGCGATTGCGGCGGTCGAATCGGGAGTTCTCGATCCGCGGCCACTCTTCACGCATACATTCAAGCTCGCTGAATTGCCGCAGGCTTTCGCTGCGCTGGAGCGCTCGCCGGAGGGGTTTGTGAAGGCGTTGATCAGGTTATGAGCAGAGCGGCGCGGCAGATCAGTGTTGAAGCAGTAGCGCGCAGGCCACGGCTCGGGTTTGTCGGGCTCGGCTGGATCGGACGCAATCGGCTGCGGTCAGTAGTCGAAGCCGGAGTGGCGGAGATCGCTGCGATTCACGATGTGCAGGCAGACGCCGTTGCGGAAGCGCAAAAGTTGTCGGGTGAAGCGGCAGAGTTTTCTGATTTTCGGGAGTTGCTGAATCACGATCTCGATGGGGTCGTGATTGCGACGCCGAATTGTTTTCACGCCGAGCAATCAATTGCGGCGCTCGAACGTGGGATTGCGGTGTTTTGTCAGAAGCCGCTTGGCCGGAATGCGGCTGAGACGCGGCAGATTGTAAACGCTGCGCGTAATGCTGACCGGCTGCTCGGAGTCGATCTCTCGTATCGCGCGATACCGGCGATGCAGACGATCAGTGAGCTGGTTGAGAGTGGTGAGTTGGGAAACGTTTTTGCTGTTGATGCACGGTTTCACAACGGCTACGGGCCTGATAAACCGTGGTTTCGTGACTACCGGCTGTCGGGCGGCGGGTGTGTACTCGATCTCGGATCGCATTTGATCGATCTCGCGTTGAGACCGCTCGGGTTTCCCGGCGTGACGCGAGTGCAAAGCTCGCTGTTTGTTAATGGGAAGCGGAAAGATGTTGAAGAGGTTGAAGACTACGGTGTCGCGATGATCGAGACCGAGCTGGGCGTGGTGATCAATCTCAGTTGTTGCTGGAACATGCACATCGGTCGTGATGCTGATATTGAGGTCGCGTTTTACGGGACGCGCGGTGGTGCGAGGTTGCGGAATGTCGATGGATCTTTTTACGACTTCATCGGAGAGAGATTCAGCGGGACGAAGACTGAGGTGATGAGTAGTTCCAATGACTGGGGTGGGCTGGCGACGATTGAATGGGTTAAGAGGCTTGGGGTTGATGGAAGGTTCGATCCAGAGGCGGAGCGGTTTGTCGCAGTTGCTGAAGTAATAGATGGCATGGCTTTGCCTCAAAAGTCGGGACGGACCTTGGATCGGGTCAGTACAGGGAGCGGTAGCGACCTGGTCAAACCATAGGAATCAAGAATTATTAGAAATATCGCATGCTGATCACTGACCAGGTCGCTACCGCT